>CAUZKS010000162.1:0-5074 GCA_963580625.1 Dehalococcoidia bacterium
TCTTGCGCTCGATCATCATCAGGTACTCATCGACGGTGACGTCTGTTCGGCCCTCGTACGCGATGTCCAGGTACTGCCCCTCCATCATGGAAAGGTAGCGTTCCGTGAGTATGTGCCCGGCCTTGATAGCCGTTCTAAGACCTGCATCACGGAGCCGCTGGGTGGCCATGTCGCTGATAGCGAGAAGATTGTTGCCCGCTACCAGCGCAGTCGGCTCACCCCAGACCACCCAGAGCGTCGGCCGGTGGTGGCGGGTGCGATCACCGTCCTCTATGTCGTCATGGATGAGCGAGAAGTTGTGGACAAGTTCGATCGCCACTGCGGCGGGCAACGCGTCCGTGGGATCGCCCCCAACGGCCTCGCAGGCGAGCAGACATAAGGTCGGCCGCAGACGCTTGCCCTCTGGACTGTGCGTGAGGGTCCCGTGGACGTCGGCCCAACCCATGTAGTACCTGAGTGAGTCGTAAATAGGGAGGGTTCTGCCATCCAACTCGGCACGCAACGCTGCCCCAACGACCGCCTGGTGGCGAGTGAATACTGGTGGCAGTTCTGTCACGACCGAACTGCCAGTCGACTGAGGGGTTGGAGAATCAGGCATGTTGGGTGAGGGAATAATTTTCGATGCTATGTTTCGTAAATACGGGTGTTAACGCGATTCGGAATTGGCCGGAGGATATTAAACGGCCTACTCGACAATAAATACAGCAGAAACAGGTTCTGTGTCATGAACTCGGCACTGTCATCCCGAGCGTAGCCGAGGGGACTTCACCGACGGGGTGTATCGCGATCAAGAAACGGTTCCTTCATCACCCTAACCCTCTCCCAGCGGGAGAGGGAATAATCAGCTACCGCACAATCCATAAGAGCCCCCCCCCCGGGAATTGTTCCGGGGGGGGCTCTTTATTCTGGGGAGCTTGCTGGTTCAGGCTACCTTGACCGCTATCTCTCGGGCTTTGGTGGCCTCTGACTGCGGCAGAGTGATAGTCAGTACGGCGTACGTGTCGGCGGATGTCACCTTGTCCTGGCCCACGGTGTTGGGTAGTTGGACCGTTCGTGTAAACGAGCCTGCGCGACGAGACGACATCGGTGTCGTCCTGTGTTGCGGCTGGCTTGGGCGTCTCAGCCCGGATGGTCAGGGCGGCGTCGTCGATGTTGACCTTGATTTTGGTCGCGTGAAAGTGCTCACGACCAACTCATCACCCTTGTCCACGATTTCGAGCAGAATTTGCCATGTTCCGGTTCTGTCGCCGTTTCGGGCGCGGGGGTATGGGCCGGATCCAGAAGGAGACCCGTAAAAGGGGAAGCCGAAGTTGTTGTGCCTGCGTAGTTCTTCGAACGGGCACGCGGCCTGGAGGGTCATTTGGAATTTCTACATATTTCTGTTGTGTCTTTTCTTGTGACGACCCTATCGTTGATTGGGGCGAAGGTTCATATGTATGGAATATAGAAAGATGAGTCCCTATACATCAACTAAATATGCTAGACACACTAAGCTTAATTGACTGGTAACACTGACGTAACTATAATTCAAGCAAGTTTCAACATGCCACAGGATTACTACATAGAACTAGGCGTTCCACGAAACGCCGCCGATAAAGAGGTCAAGACCGCTTACAGGCGCCTGGCGCGCCGTTATCACCCGGACGTGAACACGAGCGATCCGGATGCTGAAGCTCGTTTCAAACGGGTCAACGAGGCGTATCAGGTCCTCTCAGACCCGAAAACTCGTCGTGATTACGACCAGTATGGGGATAACTGGAAGCACGCCGAGCAGATGCGCGCCAACGATGGCAGAGGCGCCGGATTCCGAAGGTCACGTGGCGGCCACCAGGGGTCCGGCGGCATCGGTCTCGACGACCTGTTTGGTGATTTCGGGCTGGGCAATGCGTTCGGTCGTTCACAGCGGCAGGCCTTGCAAACCAACGTTCAAATCACTCTTGAAGAGGCGTTTGCTGGATCGAAACGGAACATCACGATCCAGGGCGCCTCGACCTGCAAGGAGTGCACCGGCACCGGCATCGACGGAACGGTGCTCTGCTCGTACTGCGGCGGCTCGGGGACAAGCCAGATGCCACGAACTCTTGAGGTCACGATGCCGAAGGGGACCGAGTCAGGCGATCGTATTCGCGTGCGCCCGGACGATCGGACAGAGTTGAACATCGAAGTTGATGTCCGGCGTCACCGTGTATTCACACGAAACGACGACGATCTCGTCACGGATGTAGCGGTGTCTTACCTAGACGCATTGCTTGGCGGTGAGGTGGAGGTGCCGACGATGACTGGAAAGGTGGCGCTCAAGGTCCCGGCAGGGACGACTCAAGGGCGTAATTTCCGGATGAAAGGCAAGGGGATGCCGAGGCACGGTCGGGGAGCTACAGGACACGGTGATCTGGTCGCAAGGATGGTGATTTCGGTGCCCGGGGAGTTGTCGGACGAAGAGAAGGCGTTACTGGAACAGTTACGGACTCTGCAGATGGGCGAGTTAGAGATCGTTCAGGACGACGTAATTGATCCGGGACCCGAAACCGAATCCGGCTCTAGTGAGAGTGGCGAAGCCGCAGGAAGTGAAGCATGAACTTCACCGAATATGAACCTGTCTTCACCATATCTATCGTGGCGGCGCACGTTCACCTGCACCCGCAAACCATTCGGACATATGAACGTGCCGGCTTGATAGAGCCGCATCGAACGGACAGCAACATCCGGCTTTACTCCGGGCAGGATATAGCCCGGTTGATCCAGATCAAGACATGGATCGACGATCTGGGCCTGAACCTTGCCGGTGTGGAGATCATGACAAAGCTTTCAGATCGGGTGACCGAACTTGAAGACAGGGTGAACCAACTGACGATGGAGCTGGTGCGCCGTAGGGCTGCTGCGGACCAACGCTCGCTCCCAGACCCAGACCCAGACCCAGACCGGGGCTAACCCGGAACGGACGACAGAACTGCCATGGTGTGAGCCGCTGGCTCCGGCTCCGCAGGCGAGAGAAAATGAGGCTCCTTAGTAATGGTTTTCAAAGAATCTGACTTCACTGAACAGGCACGAGAGGCGATCGCTTCGTCGCAAAACCTGCTTCGTGAGTATCGTCACTCGCAGTGGGATGTTGAGCACGTACTCCTGGCGCTGCTCCAATTGACGCATGGCATCCCGGCACGGATCCTGTCCCAGGCACACGTCGACCCTGATCTGCTGGCGGACCGCGTCGAGGCGGCGCTTCGGCAGAGCCCCCGGTTGGGTGTGGTGGCGCAAACCATATACGCCACCCCGCGGCTTCAGCAGGTCCTGGACAACGCGCGGGCAGAAGCCGAGCGCCTGCGGGACAAGTTCATCAGCGCCGAGCACTTGCTGCTTGCTGTTGCTGACGAGACTTCCGGCGATAGCGCGCGCGTCTTCGAAGAAGTCAATCTGACCAAGGAGAAGATTTATCAGGCGCTTGTCGAGATTCGTGGCCGCAACCGTGTCACGTCAGAAACCGCTGAGCAGCGTTATCAGGCGCTGGAGCAGTACGGGACCGACCTCACAGAACTGGCGCGCGACGGACGGCTCGACCCTGTGGTCGGAAGAGAGCTCGAAATCCGCCGAGTGATGCAGACCCTGACGCGTCGCACCAAGAACAACCCTGTCTTAATTGGCGACGCCGGTGTTGGCAAGACCGCCATCGCCGAGGGCCTCGCCAATCTGATCGTTAGCGGAGATGTTCCTGAATCACTAAAAAACCGGCGCCTGATAGCGCTGGATATGGGTTCTCTGATAGCCGGTTCCAAGTTCCGCGGGGAGTTTGAGGAGCGCCTCAAGGCTGTGATGGACGAAGTCCGGCAGTCTGAGGGCGAGGCGATCCTGTTTATTGATGAGATCCACATGGTCGTAGGAGCCGGTGGCGCCGACGGCGCTATCGACGCCTCGAACCTCATGAAACCCGCGCTCGCGCGTGGGGAGCTTCAGACCATAGGGGCGACCACGCCAGACGAGTACCGAAAGTACATAGAGTCCGACAAAGCGTTGGAACGTCGATTCTCGCCCGTGCTCGTAGAAGAGCCGGTGACTGACGTGGCTATCGAGATGTTGAAGTCGCTCCGGCCCCGGTACGAGGAGCATCACCACGTCCGTATTACGGACGAGGCGCTGACATCCTCAGTTCAACTGGCGCGCCGGTATGTGTCTGATCGATTCCTGCCGGACAAGGCTGTCGACCTCATAGACGAGGCGTCTGCCAAGCTGCGTATCGAATCGGATCGGATGCCCGACGATCTGCGTGATGAGGAGGATGTGGTTCGGAGCCTGCGTGAGGAGGAGATTGCTGCGTCTGAACGGCGTGACTACCAGACCGCGGATGCCAAGAAGGCTGAACGGTCTGCACTTCAGGCGACCCACGAAACACGGGTTAAAGAGTGGCAGAAGGATCACCCGCACGACATGGTGGTGACCTCGGAACTGATAGCGGCGCTGATCGCAGAACGGACCGGGATTCACGTCGAAAGACTCGTCGAGGGCGAGGCAGACCGGCTGCTGCATATGGAGGACCGGATACACGAAAGAGTGATTGGCCAGGAGGCTGCGATCGCGGCGCTGGCGGATGCCATTCGTCGTGCTCGTTCAGGCCTGGCGGACCCCAAACGGCCAATTGGCAGCTTCATATTTCTTGGTCCTACAGGCGTGGGGAAGACGGAGCTGGCTCGGGCGCTCGCGGAGTTCATGTTTGATGACGAGGACAACATGGTCCGGATCGACATGTCCGAGTACCAGGAGAAGCACACCGTTTCCCGCCTGATCGGCGCGCCTCCGGGCTACGTCGGCTACGGCGACGGTGGCCAGCTCACCGAAGCTGTCCGGCGCAGGCCGTTCAGGGTGGTACTGTTCGACGAGATCGAGAAGGCGCACCCGGACGTGTTCAACTCATTGCTCCAGGTTCTGGAGGACGGTCGGCTTACGGACGGAAATGGCCGGACGGTCGATTTCCGGAACACTGTGATCATCATGACCAGCAACCTCGGAACCGGGGTCGTGGCGCGGGACGCAATCGGCTTCGCAACGCGACCGGAAACGGTTCCCGAACAGGAACGATTGCGGTCCG
>CAUZKS010000163.1:0-5063 GCA_963580625.1 Dehalococcoidia bacterium
GGCGTGCGCAACGGCCTGTTCTGCATTACCCCGGGGGTCGCGCTGGCTCGTGCGGTGCCTAAGAAGAAGGCCATGGAGATGCTTCTCACCGGTCTGCCGATCTCGGCCGACGAGGCGCTCCAGTTCGGGCTGGTGAGCCGGGTCGTCCCTGCCGAGGAGCTGCAAGAGCGCACGATGGAACTGGCGCAGCACGTCTCGGCGGCAAGCTCATACACGCTGGCAATAGGCAAGCGGTCCTTCTACGCACAGATCGGACTCGACTACGGACCGGCGTATGAGGTCGCAGAACAGCTGATGACCGAGAACATGCAGGCACACGACGCCCATGAAGGCATAGACGCATTCCTCACAAAGCGGTCTCCGGAGTGGAAGAACCGCTAGCCGACGGCTGATCCGCAGCCACTCCCGTGAGAGGGTCGCGTCCCGCGATTAGACCGTGTGGCTGCCCTGGCTGATCGACTCGCTTAGACGTGTGTACTCGTTTGCGAGCATCCCGAGGATCACCGAGTTATGGCGTGCACCATCGTGTGGACGGCTCTGCCGTAGCGTTCCTTCGTGGATGAAGCCAAGGTGCTCAAACATGTCACGCGCGGAGGTGTTGTATTCCGGCACGTCTACCCACGCTCGGAACAGTCCAAGGTTCCGGAAGATATGATCAAGGCAGGAGATTACGGTCGCCGTTCCGTAGCCACGATGCTGCAAATCTTTACGTCCGATAAGAACGGATAGTTGAGCGTCGCCAAGGGCTTCGTCTATTGCCAGCTGCGCCTCGCCGATGTGCTCACCGGACACGGTGCGTACAGAAAGGATCGAGCGGTGCGGCTCGTGGTGCGGGTCGTTAAAGACCTCATCCCATTCCGCCTGTGTGGCGTCGATCATCTTCAGAGGCTCGTAACCCAGGTGGGCGGGTTCGCCGTACGTATATCGTCCAAACCACATCTCAGAGATCTCAGGGTCCTCCAACCACTCGGAGATACGTACTACGTCCTCGCGGGTGACCTCGGAAAGTACTACTTCTGATTGCATGAGCGCCTCCTCGTGGTTTGGGGGGGTGCGTTGGTTGGGCAATTATATGGCACGCAGATGACTACGGTTGTGGCACCTGAAAGGTCCTGTGTGCCTCGCATGTACCACTCCTACCGATTTGACAGAGGCACGGAACGCAACTAGCTTGTAGCCGAAACGTAAAGACCGGCACGTCCGGGAGAGGAGCCGTATGGCTTTAGGCAAAGTACAAGCGGAGATCACTTACTGCGTTCCTTGAGGCCACCACAACGTGGCTACCTGGATGGCAGCCGAACTTTTTGAGGCCGTAGGCCCCGACGTATCTGTAACAGTCACTCCTGGTGGTGGTGGTGTTTTCAAGATCGCATTTGACGGAGAGATCGTCTTTGATAAAGCAGAGAACGATGGAAAGTTCCCGGATCTCAACGTCAACGTGAAACTTCTCAAGAAACTTCTCCAAGACAAAGTGGCGAATGTCGTGGACGTAGCAGCTGACTAGAAGCTCTGAGCATTGACTTTGAGAAGGCCCCGGCATTGTCCGGGGCCTTCTTTTTTTACGCCAAGGTTCATGAGCGAATTTCATCTAAAACGACCCGAATCGCTGTTAAAGTGGCAGCGTCATAAGTCACCACGTCGCACAGCTACAGGAGACACGCCCCGTTGACCAAGGCAGCCGTACTCTACGAAGCAAATACCCCTCTTCAGGTGAAAGAGCTAACCCAGGACCCGCCGAAAGCAGGTGAGGTACGGGTTCGCATGGAAGCGGCGGGTGTATGTGCGAGTGATATCCACGTGATGCACGGAACGGCCATCCTGCCCTTACCGGTAGTCCTCGGACATGAGGGCGCAGGCATCGTAGTAGAGGTAGGCCCGGGCGTAACCCGGGTGAAGCCCGGCGATCGCTGCATCATGTCCTTCGTGTCCAACTGCGGACACTGCCGATCCTGCCGGAGCGGCAACCCGCAACTGTGTGACACGAACGCTCAGACGGGTGCGCTTCAGTACGACGGAACCGCCCGGTTGCACGACAACGGCGACGACGTGTATCAGATGGCGAAGGTCGGAATATTCTCCGAGACCATTGTTGCGCCGCAGCAAGCCTGTCAGGTGATTCCAGACTCGGTGCCAATGGGAGTAGCCGCTCTTATCGGCTGCTCGGTCACGACCGGAGTAGGCGCCGTGATCAACAGCCCGGCGGCACAGGTCGGGATGACAGTCGCCGTATTCGGGTCCGGAGGTGTCGGCCTGAACGTGATCCAGGGGGCAAGGATGGCCGGGGCATCACGGATCATCGCCGTGGACATCTTTGACCACAAACTTGAGTTCACGTACAAATTTGGCGCAACCGATGTCGTGAACAGCAGGGAAACAGATCCGATCGAAGCTATTCGTGAGCTAACGGGCGGCGGTGTGGACATGGCGTTCGACGCTTTCGGAGCGGCGGAGACAACCCAGGGTGCCGTTAAAGCACTCCGGAAAAGTGGGACGGCCGTGATCGTAGGTCTTGCCCCGGTAGGGGAAGCAGCGGACCTGGATCTAATCGATCTGGTTCGAAACCAGAAGACCGTCGTAGGTAGCTACTACGGCTCGGCGAGCCCGCACGAAACCTTTGCCGTGATTGTCGATGCCTATTTAAAGGGAAAGATAGACATCGACAGTTTGATCACGCGTAACTACCCGCTTGATCAGATCAACGAGGGGTTTGATGCACTCCACGCCGGCGAAGACGGCCGGGGCATCATCGACTTCAACCTGTAACCCAGGAACGTACCAGGAGTTCGGGCCGTCCATGTTCGGATGCGTGGATGACCCGGATTGATCCGATTGTGGTGCATTTCACTTGTAGGCGTATCGGGGCTTTGATATGCTCCAGCCCGCAACTTGAACACGAAGGAATTCCGCTTGGGCGAAGACTACTTCAGACAGTACGGACTGGTCGCGATATTTGTACTGATCGCGATATCCGTGCCTATCGGCATGCTCATGCTGTCAAAGCTTGGAACTTTGACCGGCATGCGGCCGACGCGCGCTACGCCGAGCGAGCCCGAACCGATCGACGTAGCGATCACACCAGAAGAGGTCAACCGACGCGCACAGATCGTAAAAATGGCGACCTACGAGTCTGGCATGCGGGCCGTCGGCTCACGATGGACCCGGTTCAACTTCAGGTACTACTACTTCGCACTGCTGTTCGTGGTGTTCGATGTGGAGACCATCTTCCTCTACCCGTGGGCCGTGAGATACGGCGTCCTGTCAGAAACCTTCGGCTGGATCGTACTGGCCGAGGTACTCGTGTTCCTCGGCGTGGTCACGCTTGGATACGTCTATGCATGGCGCAAAAAAGCGCTGGAGTGGGTGTAGTTTGACTACCAATAACCCGTACGACGCACAGGTAATCCCGACGCCCGAGCACCCGCTTGCTGAACTCACCTGGGATCTCGACCGGGCGGAAGGCCAGGTCGTCACCGAGATGCGTGACACCCACACTTCGCCGTACCCCGAACCCCTGCTGAATACCCCGGACGATCTCGACCGCAACGTCGCCGTCACTTCTCTGGACACGCTGCTCAACTGGAGCCGCAAGTCGTCCATGTTTCCCATGCAGTTTGGCCTCGCCTGCTGCGCATTTGAGATGATCGGCTCAGCGATGTCCCGGTTCGACATCTCCCGCTTCGGTATGGAAGCGATGCGTGCTTCTCCGCGGCAGGCCGATCTCATGATCGTCGCAGGCACGGTGACCTGGAAGATGGCCCCGGCACTGCGCCGGCTTTACGACCAGATGCCGGAACCCAAATGGGTTATCTCCATGGGCGTTTGTGCTACAAGCGGGGGGCCGTACTACGGTTCATATTCCGTTGTGCCGGGCGTCAACCACATTGTGCCCGTAGACGTGTACGTCCCCGGCTGCCCGCCGCGCCCGGACGCACTCCTTTACGGGATCATGCAGTTGCACGAAAAGGTGAAGCGTTACAGCCTCTCCGGCACAACCGCCGGGGCAGAAGAGGTAACGGATAGCCAGTAATGCCTGCCAACACGGCGTTTGACACGTCCGGCGAAGATCTAGCGACGCAGATCGAAGCCATCGCATCAAGTTCTGTCACCGCAAACGGCGACACAGACGTCTGGGTATCTTCCGACCGATTGCTTGATGTGATGAAGGGACTGAAAGAAGCCGGTTACGAGATGCTGATCGGCGTGACCGGGGTCGACTACGTCGGGTATTTCGAGGTCGTCTACCACCTCCTCTCTCTGAGTCAGAACAAACGGGCAATCGTCAAGGTCAAATGCGGCGAGGGTCGTATCGACCCGGTGATGCCGTCAGTCCTGAGGGTGTGGCGTGGCGCGGAACTTCAGGAACGTGAGGTGTACGACCTCATGGGCATCCGTTTCGAAGGCCACGACGATATGAAACGAATTTTTCTCTGGGAGGGATTTGAGGGCCATCCACACAGAAAGGATTTTCTATAGAGCCCACCCGTGATCGCGTGTCGTCACTGACGCGCAGCGGGAGCCAGATCTCACCATGCCTCTAAAGACCGAACCTATAACGATCAACGTCGGGCCGCAGCACCCGAGCACGCACGGCGTGTTCCGGATGCGCGTGACCTTCGACGGCGAAGAAGTTATCGACGTAGAGCCGATCTTCGGCTACCTGCATCGCGGTTCGGAAAAACTGGCCGAGTCACGCACGTACACGCAGATTGTTACTTTGACGGACCGCATGGATTACGTGGCGTCCATGACCAGCAACCTGTCATTCATGTTGTCGGTCGAGAAGCTCTCCGGCATCGATCCGTCCCCACGTGGCGTGTGGCTCAGGATGATCGCCGCAGAGTTACAGCGGATCGCCTCCCATCTGGTCGCCACGGGATTTTTCCTGCAAGACCTCGGCACCCTTGGCACGCCGCTCATCTACATGATGAGAGAGCGTGAAACGATCCTTGAGCTGTTCGAGCGCCTATGTGGAGCTCGGATCACCAACAGCTACATGCGTCCCGGCGGCGTGTTCATGGACGCGCCAGATGATTTCTGGCCGGCTCTGGACCGCTTCCTCGCAG
>CAUZKS010000164.1:0-5061 GCA_963580625.1 Dehalococcoidia bacterium
AAGGCCGCGGGATAGTATATCACTGAGCAGTCCCAGAAATCGCTGAAATTCAGAGTCATTTAAGCGTGGTCCACGTGCCGCCAGGTAATCACACAGATTAAGGAGGATTATATCTACCGCCACAGGTGAAAGGTCGCGGAAGAACCGAAAGATTGCTCTGTCGGACGGCGGGACATGTTTTGCGCTCATCTGGCCCGGCCTCATGTGCTTCTCGATCATCAGGGAAGCGTGGTCGATCGTGTGCTTGCTGCAACAGAATCGCATCAGCAGATCTGACACCATCCGGGAGCCAAGTTCATCGTGGGTAAGGAAACGGATGCGGCCGTTCGGGTGCTCTGACGTGGGGGGATCAACAGACTTTGTGTACGGTTTGCCAATGTCGTGGAGCATCGCAACGATCTTGAGTAGTGTCCCGCGTGTCTGGCCGTTTCCGACGATTCCCAGAAGGTAGTCATCAAACTGCGGACCCCACGGCAGGTCTTTTAGCAGCGGGTCGGAAGAGCGAATTTCCGGGTCGACAAGCCGGGTAGCGAACCCCAGCGCGTGTAGCTGGTGCTCCATCACGGAGTAGTAGTGTTCACGCGGCTGCTCAACATCGCGGCCAAGCGTCAGTTCCGGAATGAGCATGTCGAGGAGTCCCAGACGATCCAGTTCACGAATACCGTATTCCGGCCGGTGGCTGGCCATGATGGCGAAGAATTCGTCCATGACCCGCTCCGGGCTGGCGTCGCCTAGCAAATCTCCGTTGTCCCGGATGATGACGGCGGTATCCGCCTCGATCTCGAACTCGAGCTGTGTAGCGAAACGAATCGCCCTGAATATGCGGACAGGATCGTCAAGCAGGTTCCCGGGGCTTGTTTCCCTGACGACGCGCTGATGGAGATCGACCATCCCGCCGTGGGGATCGATGACCGCATCCTCAATATTGGCATCAGGGTCACGCTCGAGCCACTCGTCTAGCGGCACGGCCATTGAGTTGATCGAGAAGTCCCGGCGTGCGAGGTCCGACTCGAGATCGCCATCGAACACCGCCAGGTCCAGCCATTTGCGTTCTTCAGAATGGTCGATAAGGCGGACAAAGCCGCGCTCTTCGTCGATCACCACGGCGCTGGCGTCGGTCTCCTCGGCGAGCTCGTCCACCAGATCAACTACCGGGGAAATTAGCAAAAGATCGATGTCGCCAGGACCGGCACCGGGACGTTCCCGTC
Source organism: Dehalococcoidia bacterium (assembly GCA_963580625.1). Lineage (GTDB taxonomy): Bacteria > Chloroflexota > Dehalococcoidia > Lucifugimonadales > Lucifugimonadaceae. Next base: position 1,209 of record CAUZKS010000164.1, read on the forward strand.
GAGAAAGAAGCCTATCTCGCACCGCACCGCCAACCACGTATGCCGTAATTGCGCGTGCCGACATGAAATCAGCTGCGCGGCTAAGAAGGTCCTGAGAGGATGACATACGGCCGACTAGCCTCCGGAAAGCCGGTCGAGATCTTTTTCCGTGGCCTCTACGATCTTCTCGTCCTTGATATCTGCGACCCCGTCCGCCAAGTCTCCGGCAACCAGCACCCGCTTCTCTCCCCGTCTTTTCATCAAGCCCTCGTCCTCGACCTCGACCTCGAAATCGTGCTGGTGTTCAGCCTCCTCTAATTTACTGAGGTCGACCAGGTCTTCATGGCTCTTGAGGTGATCCAGATAGAGGATGCCGTCCAGGTGATCGACCTCGTGTTCAAGAGCCTGGGCGAAGATTTGGTCTGCGACGAGCCTGAGCTTTGCGCCCGATTCACTGATGGCACGCGCCTTCACACGCTCGGACCGCATGATGGTCCCCAGATACCCTGGCACGCTGAGGCACCCTTCTTCAACTTCACGCTCGCCATCGCGCCGGGTGATCTCCGGGTTGATCAGGATTCTGGCGTCCTCTTCCTCCGGCAACTGGAGGACGATCAATCGTTTGAGTTCGCCAACCTGTGGCGCGGCGAGTCCTACACCGCCAGCGTTGTACATCGTCGCCACCATGTCGTGGGCCAGTTCACGGATGGCGTCATCGACCTCACGAATTTTGCGCGACTTCCTGCGCAGGATCGGGTCAGGGACGGTTCTTATCTGAAGGATTGTCATTTTGCTCAGGCGTTGCTCTTAAAATACTGGACTGTGTACGAGTATAGATTCAGTTGCAGAGGCGCGAGTCTATCCAGCGACCGTGACGACCTAAGACACAGAGGCGGGATCGACGTCGACTGTCCAATCGCGGCCCAGCTTGACACGATCTAGAAGGCTTTCCGGTTGCGCTCCTTTAAGGACGATGTGCCATCGGGTCACTCCACGCATCCGGAATGGGTAACTGGGGCTTGGGCCAATCACCTCTGTCCCGGTATCGCCGGATGCGATCCGCTCATCGTTCAGCGCCGCGGCCATCCGCTTCGCTTCTTCAAGTGCCGCCGAAGGATCGTAGTGCGAGTGTCCAAGTCGAATCAGGCGCGTGAAAGGTGGGTCTGCGTGCTCAGCGCGCAGACCTATTTCCACTTCGTAAAACGCTTCGAAATCCTGGACGGCAGCGGCCTGAACGGCGTAATGCTCGGGCTGAAAGGTCTGGATGATGGCGGAACCGCCGTCCGGCCCGCGCCCCACACGTCCGGCAACCTGTGTCAGTACCTGAAACGCACGCTCTCCGGCGCGGAAGTCCGGGATGGAGAGGCCGGTGTCCGCCGAGATCACGCCGACAAGGGTGACCTCCGGAATATCCAGTCCTTTAGCGACCATCTGGGTTCCGACAAGCACCCGTGATTCGCCCTTAAGGAATTTGTCTAGTACTTCCCCGTGCGCCCTGGCAGTGCGGGCGACGTCACGGTCCCAGCGCAGTACACCGACGTCCGGAAAGCGGCGTTCGACCTCTGTCACAACTGCCTGCGTTCCGCTGCCCATCGGCCGCATGTCCTCGGCGTTGCATCCCCCGCACTTGACGTTGGGCCGGACACGATATCCACAGTAGTGACAAACGAGGCTATCGATTCCGTCCGGCATGTCGGACCGGTGCATGGTCAGGGACGTATCGCAGCGCCGGCATGTGCGGACGGAGCCACACTGACGGCACTGGACATAAGCCGCTGTTCCTCGCCTGTTAAGGAACAGGATCACCCGGCCTCCGGCATCAAGAGACTCGCCTATTCCTGCCAGTAGCGTCCTGCTGAACAACCCCGCGTTGCCGGCCCTTAGTTCCTCTCGCATATCAACGATTCTGACGCCGGCCTGTCCGGCGCTGGTGCGGGCAGGGCCGGTGAAATCGGTCAGAGTCCCCATTGATCCGTCCTCAATGCCGACCCGTGCGGGCAAGCGAAGTAGGTCGATCTCCGCCCGTTCGGCGCGCCTGAACGTCTCGATATCCGGGGTGGCGCTGCCAACGACCAGGACGGCGTTGTGCTCAGCGCAGAAACGCTCGGCGACCGCGCGTGCGTGGTAGCGCGGTGCGGGGTCGTGCTGCTTGTAGGTCCACTCATGTTCTTCGTCGATGACGATCAGTCCGATATCCTTGATCGGAGCGAACACCGCGCTCCGGGAGCCGAGGACGATCGGGAAGTCACCTTTGGCGATACGCCACCATTGATCAAATCGCTCTCCCGGCTGTAGACCTGAGTGGAGCAGTGCCACTTTCCCCGGGAATCGAGATGCGAAACGGGCGAGGGTTTGCGGCGTGAGCGCGATCTCTGGCACGAGAATCAGTACGGATCGGCCCAGTTCAAGGCATTTTTCGGTAGCCCTCAGATACACCTCAGTCTTGCCACTACCGGTAACGCCGTAGAGCAGGAACTTACGGGGCGGACCCGACTCTTTTTGGGTGGTGCGCAGCGCAGATGTGATGGCGCCGATCGCTCCCGCCTGGGCGGCCGTTGGGTCAAGCGGCATCGTGGTCTGGAACTGATGCTCTCTCAGCGGGTCTCGCTGCACCTGCATCTCATCGACTCGCAACAATCCGGCCTTTTTTGCCCAGTCGACGCGTGAGCGCCCGAACTCCCTCGCGAGATCAGCCTGGGTCTCGATGCCGGGCGAGTCGATCACGCGTCGAAGTAGTGACGCCCGCTCGATGCCGAGGGTACCGGAAGCACTGTCCAGCCCTTCCGCCGCCCTTTCCACCACTTCCGCCTCCATGGCAAGCGCCAGAACACGAACGTATCTTGGTTTCTGTCGCTGATGCTCCCACTCGGACCTGGTGACGAGCAATTTTCGTCGAATCAGCCTGTCCACAACAACACCGCCGCCTCTTCCGAGTCGCCGGGCCAGTGATGGTCTACGCATCTCCCCCACGTCCTCAACCATACGTAAGGCGCGATCATCTCGCGATCCAAGGTCATCGGCGTCGGCTGCATTTGCGACCCGTTTAGCATCCACGCTTACCCAGGTCCGAAGCCGACTGGCAAAGCCGGGCGGGAGCATTGGGGACGCCGCCATGAACAGCCCGACCCGGTAGTAGTTAGACATCCAGATCGCCACTTTGATCTGTCGCGCAGAAATAAGTGGGTTCTCATACGCCACGCGCTCGATGTCCCTGGTCTCTTCGATCTCGGGAACATTGGTCAAGCCGAACACAATTCCCTGGACCGTCCGTGGGCCGAACGGCACCCACACCAGATGACCTGGTCGAACGGACATCTCTTCCGGAACGCTGTAAGTAAATGTCCGCGCCTGGCGACCCGCGCCGTCAACGGCGACCTGAACGAAACCGGCAACATCGTTGCCCGGCGTTATTTTTGAGCGCGCTTCCATCAGGCGAGGGTACGCGAAAAGGAGGTATGGGTGTGAGCAGACAGTGTCAATCGCCGCTACACCAGTAACAGGAGAGCGCTATCTCAATAGCCGACCAGAGGTCTAGCGGCGTTCCTTTATCCTGGCACTGCGGCCGGTGAGGCCACGGAGGTAGTAGGCGCGGGCCCGGCGGACCTTACCCTGCCGTGTGACCTCGAGCGAGTCCAAGAGCGGGGAGCATACGAGGAACGTCCTCTCTACACCAACGCCGTAGGAAACCCGTCGGACCGTGAAGGTGGCTCCGGGAGCGGGCGTGTCGCCCTTGCGGTGTCGCCCCTTGAGCACAACGCCCTCGAAAGCCTGGACACGCTGACGATCGCCTTCACGAATCATCACGTTGACCCGTACGGTATCGCCGGTCTGGAACTCCTGGATGGAGTCGCGCGGTGTGGCGTCGATCAGCGCT
>CAUZKS010000165.1:0-5047 GCA_963580625.1 Dehalococcoidia bacterium
ACTCCAGTAACAGTCTTTCGCCCGCATCCCGTTCGGCCGGCCTGCTTGATGCCTCGACCCGTGATACGGACGCGATGCTGGGCAACGCCTCGCCACGGAACCCCAGCGTGGCAATGCCGAGCAGGTCGGAAGTCTCATCGACCTTGCTCGTGGCGAATCGCTCGAACGCCAGTTCAAGTTCGCCTGGCGCGATACCTGCGCCGTCGTCGACCACCCGGATCAGCTCGGATCCTCCGCCGTCGATCTCTATATCGATGCGTGTCGCTCCAGCATCCAGAGCATTTTCGACCAGCTCCTTGACCACAGAAGCCGGGCGCTCGATCACCTCACCCGCGGCGATGCGGGCGGCGGTGGCATCGTCCAGCAGGCGAATCGCCAATCAACCCGCTCCGTTACGCGGACTTACGAATCGAACGAACGAAGAACTCCCCGAGTTGGCGTAATCCAGCAGCGCGTTTGCCACGTTGAGTAACTCTTTGTCGTCGTCATCCGCAAAGAAGTAAGGCCGGACCACCACTCCCCCGAACTCGTGGACGATCTCCTCGTGATCGTCCACCACAAGATCCGGCGACACCGGCAGGTCGGCCCGTTCCACCGCAGCCCGATAGTCGGCGGTCGGTTTCTCGAAATAATCGGTGACCATCGGGTCGATCCGATGCCGCGTCATCTCATACTTTCGAATACCTACTCCGGACCAGATATACATGGCGTGCCCGGCTTCTGTCACACGACTGAACAGCGTGTCAGCATGCGGCCGGAGCGCTCCATTGGCAGAAATTAATGTGTAGTCAACGTCGATAAAAAAGTTCAAAGGAAGAACTCGACTCCGGTACTTGATATTACGTCCCGCCGAGTATAGCTACAGGACGCGGGTTATCCTGCAAAAACGGTGGACGGCGGCTTTTCCAGTGGACGCTGATTTTCTGGACCTACAACCGCCGGATGTGGCGGTCTCCCACCAAGAACCAGAGTCCTGTGAGCAGAAGACCAGCTCCTGCCGCTACCGACGCAACACGAATGTCCCATACGTCTGATATCTGGGCGAACAACAGGATGCCGATGGGCATAAATCCAAAGTTCATCATCCAGATTCCTGAAATTCGCCCCCGATACTCGTCATCCACTACCTCCATGAGAAGGGCGTTATTTAACGATCTTCTACCGGCATCTGCCAGACCCATGAAGAACAGCATCACGAACGCCATGATAAGCACCGGTGCAAGCCCAAGACCGACAACCGCGGCGCCGGATAACAGCGTCGAACCGATGAGCCATAGCCCGCGATGCGCGCCTCGTCTCAACCCCGCTATGAATAGCGATCCGATAAACGCGCCCAGGCCGAACACGGCCAGCATCCACCCAACCGTCTCGGGCCCGCCGGCCGAAATCGCTTTTCCAAAAATGTCGTCCACGTACGCCGGCAAAAAGTTACGGGCTGCGTTGGCGAACATCGTGGTCCCGAGCGCTATCAAAAGAAGTCCGATTACGGTCCCGTTATGAGCTGCGTAGCGCAGCGCGTCCTTCAAATCCCCAAAGACATTGCGTCTTTTCCCGGCAGCCACGACAGAGGGCAACAGAGCACTAAATATTAACGAGGACGCGTTAAATACCAGGATCGTGTCGTACGTAAATCCCGGGCCAACCCATGCATAGATAATGCCGGCGATAGCTGGCGCGGCCAGTGTCATCAACGACATCCCCATACCGTTCAATGCAAGCGCATTCGCCATAAGGTTTTCGCCGACTATTGCAGGGATAATCGACTGCCTGGCTGGCATCAAAAAGGCAAACAAAGTTCCTTGAAATATCGATGCGATAAACAGGTACCAGATCGTGATCGTGTCGGTGTGAATCGCCGTGCCGATCACTGCGGCGTTGGCGACCATACCGAGCTGGCCGATCTGAATGATGCGTTTCCGGTCGACCCGGTCTGCGATGACGCCGCCAAACGTACCGAAGATCAACATCGGCGGCGCAAATCCGACCGAAATCAACCCGATCATCTGATAGGAGCCGGTCAGATCCCACGCCAGAAGACCGCGGGCGACCATCTGCATGTTCATGCCGCCCATCATCAGCAGCATGGACAGCCACAGGAATCGGAAATTCTTGTTGGACAGTGATTGGAACGTCCGGCGCCAGTAGCCTTCGGCGACCATGACCTCAATCACTACCGGCCGGCGCGAACTCGTGACGCCGGATTGCGACTCAGAGGCATCCCCACGGTCAACCGCCAAACGTTATTCGCTCCTGCCTGTTACTCGTGAAACTTCTAATTGTTGCCTGAAAACCCGATGCCCGGGATTAACCCAACCGCCTGAGACCGCGCATGGTAACCATGAAGATGACAGAGGACACCAGTAGCAGAACGCCGAGTCCCATCATGGATGCCTGGGCTCCATAAGCCTCCATCGCGAGGCCAAGCGGCAGCATCCCAAGGGCCACCACCGAGAACGACATCATAAACAGGCTCGCCACGTGCGCCCGATGCTCGTCATCGGTAAGTTCCATAGACAGCGCCTGCCCGAGCGCAAAACGGCCCACTTCGGCAAAGCCGATCGGGATCATCAGGATCAGGCCGATCCAGTACATCGGCAGGCCTGAGAACAGGACAAACGCGGCGCCCGAAATTACCGACGTGAGCAACAGGATCAGTCCACGTTTTTGTCCGCTCCTCAGGTTGGCTATACCGAGTGCGCCAACCAGCGATCCAACGCCAACAATTCCGACAAGCAGCCCGGTTTCGACTTCCGATGCACCGTAAATATCGATAGCAATCGGCGGCAACATCATCCGGAACGGCATCGTCATCAGCGCCGCAAAGCCGGAAAAGATCATCACCTGCATCAGAACTTTGCGCGTAACGACGTGCCGAAATCCTTCGGTCCAACTTGCCAGTACAGATCGTCGCGGTGCGTTCGGGTTGGGTGGGAAATTCCCGATCATGCCGGTTACCAGTACCGCAAGAACGTTCAAACTGGCCACGACGACATACACGCCCTCGGGACCGAACTGCCAGTACAAAACTCCGCCGATCGCGGGCGCAGCCATCGCAGTCAGACTCATACCGGCCGCGTTCAACGACATAGCGTTGGACATCAGGTCCCGGCCGACCATCTTGGGGATGATGACCTGACGAACCGGCATCATGAAGGAGAACAGCCCACCCTGAATGACCGAGGCAATGAGCATGTGCTGCCACAACAGCTGATCGGTGAATAGCAACACAGCGATCGCGGCTGCGAGGATCACCTGACCGGCCTGCACCATCTGGATCATCAGGCGGCCTTCTAAGCGCATCGAAATGACGGGCGCCACTACCGATCCGATCAGCATGGCCGGCCCAAATCCCACACCGACGATACCGGTCAGCAGGAAGTTCTCGTCAGTAATGTCGAATACGAGGACACCACGAGCGAAGAACTGCATCTGCGTCCCGCTCATACCGGCAAGCATGCCAAGCCACAAGAAAAGGTACTGACGTACCTTGAGGGACTCAAAGGTCCTGGTCAGTATTTTCCCGATCCCGCTGGAAGGGTTCTGAACAGTTGCGCTGGCGCTCGATCGAGACGATCCAGACACCCCAGCCGGACTGGAGGTTAATGAGCCGCGATCAGGAGGAGAAGCATCGTCCCCGGACGATACTCTTTGCCCTCTATCTGGTTCCGAAGCGGACATTCTTCCTCACAACTAAGATGAATTTCGCAACTAGCCTACTCGATAGGCCGAAAACTGGGTTTTAGCCAAGTCTCCTGAGCTGCTTCATGAGGCCCAGCGACATCACACTCACGGCAAACAGAATGAGTCCAAGTACGAAAAGCGTCTTTTCGGCACCGTACAACTCCATCGCCAATGAAACGGGAAGGATACCGAGCGGCATCAACCCGAATGTCATCTGGAACAGGCTCGCCACACGAGCGCGGTGTTCGTCGTCCGTCAACTCCATAGACAGCGCCTGCCCAAGCGCGAATCTTCCCGCTTCCCCGATTCCCATAAAGATCATTACGATGATGCCGACCCAGTAAAACGGTAAGCTCGCAAAAACGACTAGGCCGAATGCCGATACAAAAGCAGAGGCCATCAATACAAGGCCGCGCTTTTGACCTTCCCGCAAGGCGGCGATGGCAAGCGCCCCGATCAGCGATCCAACCCCCATAACGGCCACCAGCACACCAGTCTTGAAACTTGAAGCATCAAAAATGTCGCTGGAGATCGCCGGGATCAACATCCTGAACGGCATGGACAGAATCGTCCCGAGAGCCACGAATATGATCACGGACATCAATGTCCGGTTACGCCGCACGTAAGCGAAACCTTCTGCGGTGTTTGAGAGGATCGAACGACGGGGAGCGTTCGGGTCCGGCGGGAACTTTGGCAGCAAGCTTGTCAAACCGATCGCCGCCACGTTCAGGACAGCCACAAGGAAGTACACACCCTCGGCACCTATGAATCCGTAGAGAACCCCGCCAACTGCCGGCGCAACCATTGACGTGAAACTCATCGCCGCCGAGTTCAGCGACATGGCGTTTGACATCAGTTCCTTGCCGACTATCTTCGGGATCACAACCTGCCGGGCCGGCATCATGAAGGCGAAGACAGCACCCTGCAGAATGGACGCTACAAGTATGTATTCCCAGATGATCAGATCGGTCAGAATCAGTATCCCGATCGCCAGTGCGATCGCCACCTGGCCGAACTGGGTCGCCTGGATAATTGTGCGGCGCTCTATACGCTCCGTAATCGTCCCACTGAGTACAGAACCAATCAGCATCGCGGGAGCGAAACCGACGCTCACGATGCCGGTAATTGCGTAGGAGCCAGTGATCTCGTAAACCAGGATACCTTGGGCGAGCATCTGCATCTGCGTGCCGCTCATCCCGGTCATCATGCTCAACCACAGCAGTCGGTAATCCCGAATGTTGAGCGATTCAAAGGTCCGGCCGATCAGGCGCGATGCGCCGCTCTTACGGTGAGCCAGAGGCTCGGATACGTTGGTCACTCCGGTCGCCGAAGCGCCGGAAGGAACCGGATTTAATGATCCGCGGTC
>CAUZKS010000166.1:0-5040 GCA_963580625.1 Dehalococcoidia bacterium
CAACTTTGATATCCCTTTTGTGACGGCCTGATATTCCTTCGGGCTTTACGGGCGTCCGGGCTTTACGGGCGTCGCCAGCGTGGCGGCCCGAGTTGAATCTGGATGGTTTTTTATAAGAAAAAAGGGGTCGCGAGATAAGAAAACTCCCCCAGGCCAGCATTTTTAATGCACATTATTTTCGGTCACGCGTTATAGTGCGCATCACGCCTGAGGAGGGAGTTCTATATGCCAAAGAAAGTCCATCACGTCGTGCGACGCACTGGCACGAGGCTCGAGGATCCAATAATTGAGATCCCGGTGGCCGAGGATATCGCGGGGATTCCCGGGATACCCCAGATTGAAAAAGACGTTTCTTTTTACAGTCGTGAGTATCCTCTAGAAACTCAAAACATCGAGAAAGCCGCGGACCGTGAGTGGTCTTGGAGCGTCTATACGCCCGAGGTGTTCGAGTATCGAGAGCTCCATGAAAAGGCGAACGCTCCATTCGTGGAAGCCGCCCTCACCACCGGAGATATCGAGCCGACCGTAGAACCGGTGGGCCGGGATATTACCGAAGAGATCCGCAGGAAATCGTACGAACTTGGGTTCGGCGATGTCGGATTCACCCGATATGACCGCCGGTACGCCTTTGCAAGTAAAAAGAAATGGGTAAAGTTTCAGGGCGCTATTTGCGTGGCGCTGGAACAGGATTACGCTCAGACGCAGAGCCTTCCAAGTCTGGAAGCTGAGTACGCCCACTTCGGTACATACGAGACCGAAAACGAGCAGTGTCTTGCGCTGGCAGATTTCATCAGGTCATTCGGTTATCACGCCCAGGTGCACAGCCCGAACGACAACAGCGCGCCGTTCTTGCCGATGTTCGTGGAAGCCGGAATGGGCCAGTTGGGCGCCAACGGTCAGCTTCTCTCTCCGCATTTCGGGTCACGTGCTCGACTTGCGATCATCACGACCGACGCACCACTCACTTATGACGAGCCGGTGGACTACGGAGTCCACAAGTTCTGCCAGGAGTGTCTGGTCTGCTCGGACAGGTGCCCGGCCCGCGCGATCACGCGCGACAAGGTCTGGTACCGGGGGGTAGAGAAGAACAAGCTGATCTACGACCGATGCCGGCCGGTAATGTCCACATACGAGGGCTGTGCCGTTTGCATGAAGGTCTGCCCGATCCAGCGTTATGGCATGAAGCCCGTGATGGATCACTGGGTGGAGATGGGGGAGGTGCTTGGCAAGGGCACCGACAACCTGGAAGGGTTCTCGCTCCGCGAAAAAGGCTACTTCGGCCCGGGCGAGCTTCCGTCGTTCGACAGAAGTATGTTCGAGTTCCCTCAGGGGACGAAGGACGAATGGCTCTTTGCCCAGTTCAAAGAGAAGGTAGATGACGGCGAGGGACCAACTGCAGAAGAGACTTCAGCGTTCTTGAAGGAGCTGAAGGAAATTCTCGCCAAAGGGACTACGACAATCGGAGACGAGTAACAGATTTACCCGGCACGTTTGGCTTGATCCAAACGTGCCGGGTTGCTACTCAGGGATATAGGTAAACGGGAGCGCATCGTTGTTTCAGAAGTCCGATCTGGACGAGCTTTTTGACGATCTGGAAAAGTCGCATGGAGCGACCGAAGATTACGATCGTCTGCTGAAACAGGCCCACCTTGCGATTGCTCTTTTCGATGCGAAGCGACCTCTTGATGACCAGTTCGACTCGATCGTTGTCGAACTGGTTGCGAGGCATCAACCCGGCGGGTAGGGCTGTTGCTCGGGTGACTCAGGGTGCGTGGCCTACACGCTTGCAGCGGCACTGTACCCTTCGAGAACCTCAGGGTGCGGATCGGTACGCCTCAGAGTGGGGATTAGCAGGCTCCGAATTTCAAGCGCATGCGTGCCCGGGTTTGAGTGACGGCGTTTGAGTCGTGCGCCCTGGTAGTCGCTCGCTGGTGTGGTCCGCAGCCACTTGTTGCACAGGTGGTCGTGGAAGTTGATGAGGCCGGGCATGAGCCAGCCGCCGTTGCCGTCGATCACCTGTACATCTTCGGGAAGGGCTGCGGAATCGCCGGGCGTAACGCTCTCGATCTTCGCTCCGTCCAGGGTAACCGTAGCGGCATAGATAACGCCGCCAAGACCATCGATCACATTGACGTTGCTGAATGCGAGGCGTCTGGTCATGTCCCGGACCGCTCCTCGTTTCCGGGAATATCGACTGAGCCGTTGATCTCCTCGACGATGATGTGTCCGCCCGGGTTTTTATCCACGGACAGATCTCCGGCGATGTCGGTGACGGTGAGGTGACCGTAACCGGCGCTACCGATGGTCACATTGCCGCCGATGTTAGAAATCCTCGCTGGCCCGCTGCGATTGTCATCGATTACGACATTGCCGCCAATTCTGGCGAGGTCTACCTCGCCGTACCCCTCAATGAGGGATACGGTCACGTCGCCCTCGATATCGATCAACGACATCGATCCCTCAAGTCCAAGTACATTGACCGTACCGCCGATGCGGGTCGCATCGAGATTTCCGTATCCGATGGCGGCCTGCAGGTTTCGGATATTTGATACGTACACCGGTCCATCCGTGTTCGCGATTTCAACCCGGGGGAAGTCTGCAGGAACAATGACCTCAAGGTCCATGCGGACGTCGTCCGCCCCGGCAGGCAACACCACGGACACGAGGATTTCGTTGAGGTCGATGACCGAGGTGTTCAGGGCTACGGATTCGAGATGGTGTTTTGAGTCGAGCGCTGCACACGTGCGTCCCTCGATCTGGATCGATGTTCGTCCTGCTCTGCCTATGACAGAGAGATCCCCGCGATCGCCGATAACCCGGAGCAGTGTGGCGTCTCCAATATCGATTGTGGCCTTATCGGGAGGGCCACTTTCGCAGTTGTGTCCTGTGATCGACTGGTAGATCGCTTCCATCGGCGGAAATAGGATCAACAGGGAGATGATTCCGACCCCTGAAAGGGCGACAAACATGGCCCAGCCCAGTAGGAGGTTGCGGAAAATCCGCAGCCTCAACGAGCCTTTTTCTTCCTCCGGGTCGTCATGGAAAATCAAGCGGTATGCCTGCTGTTCTCAGACTGAAGATTCCAGGTTTATTCCGATGGTTTCAGTCTCGGCCACGGGTCTGCGGCCGTGGCAGTGTGCCTCCAGCGTGGACGGACGGCACGGATCCCTAGTATTCCCGGGTATTCCTGTTCTCAGGGAATATTCAGGCAGTCTCTCACGCATACGTTGCCGGGATACAAAAAACGTTTCTATGTCGCTCTGCGTATACGGGGGTCAACCGGCGTTATCGCGTATCACCCGTCCCCCTGTTGTACCGGTTGGCACGCCTCCGTCTAACGCAATCATCCCGTTGATGAGGACAGTGGAAACACCGGTCGAGTACTGGTGCGGATCGGCAAATGTGGCGTGCTCTTTTATGGCCGCCGGTTCGAACACCGCTATGTCCGCGTACTGCCCGGGTGCGATGCGGCCACGGTTTTCCAGGCCGAGTCTCTGGGCGGGCAGGGTGGTCATCTTTCTTATCGCTTCTTCAAGTCCGACCACGTTTCGATCTAGTACCATCCGCTCGATGAAACGGGCGTTTGTGCCGTAACTGCGGGGGTGTGGTTTCCCGGCGGACAGCGGGCCTTCCGTGCGCAGAGACATTCCGTCCGACGCGACCGAAATGAACTCGCCCGCTGCGATCGTGTCGACGTCTGAGTCGCACATGGAGGTGAGTACCACGGACACCTCGCCGCCCTGTAGTAGCTCGAACGCCGTGTCGATAGGGTCGGCATTCCTGGCCTCGGACACCTCCGCCAGTGTCTGTCCTTCCAGGGAGTGGTTCGGGTCGTAGCCCGAGATCACACATCCGGCTGGACCCTGGAAACGGACCATTGCGTACTCGGCCTCGGCACGCAATCGTTGTCGTAGATCGGCCTTGCCGATGCGTTCCAGCAGAGCAGGCCTGCCGCCGTCGTGTGCCCACCGGTTGAAGATCGCCCCGCTCAGCGGAGTGCCGCACGCCGTGTACGGGTACTGGTCGCCTGCGACGTCAACGCCGTCGTGCCGGGCGTCACGCATCGTCTCCAGTATTTGAGCGGATCGGTCCCACACCCGCGGGCCGTGCGCCTTCACGTGCGACACCTCGACCCGCCCGCCGGTGCGCCGGCCTATCTCTATTGCCTCGTTGAGCGCCACGAAAAGCCCCGGCGGCTCGTCTGATTCAGATCGCGTGTGGCTTGAGTAGAGCCGATTGCGATCCGCCGCTTCCTGGTTGAGGGCGATGATCTCGTCCGTCAGCGAGTAATAGCCGGGCGGGAAATAGAGACCGGTAGATAATCCCATGGCCCCGGCGTCGAGGGCCTCTGCGACGATCCTGCGCATCGCCTCGAGCTCTTCATAAGAGGGTGCACGTGAGTCCGCGCCGATCACTGCGCTCCGGACCTGGTTGTGGCCGATCTGGGTCGCAACGTTTATGGCGGAGCCTGCGTCCGAGAGCGCGTCCAGGAAGCCGCCGAACTCGGTCCATCCCGGCTTGCCGTTCGATCGGTCTCCGCCCATGCGGGAAAGCCAACCCTCGTAAGTTTCCATGGTGCGTTCGTTCAGAGGTGCGCAGTAGCTCATGCCGCAGTTGCCGACCAGTTCAAGCGTGACGCCTTGGCGCAGTTTGCTATCGGCGTTGGGATCGATCAAGAACGAAAGATCGCTGTGTGCGTGGAGATCGATAAAGCCCGGTGTGACCACGGACCCGGTCGCGTCGATGACGTTTTTGCCTTCGCCTTCGATCTCTCCGATGGTGACGATCCGGTCACCCCGGACACCGATGTCCGCCCGATATCCCCGCGATCCAGTGCCGTCCAGCACAAGTCCGTTCTTGATCACGACGTCAAACATTGCACTCCAATTGGCCATCTGGTCACAGGACCATTCCTACTTGTAGGACGGTATGATGTTGTGACTCCCGGCGAAACAGACCGCCGTCTCCCCACAGGAAGGTGTGAAAGAGTCCCGCATGAACATGAACATGATGATCAAGATCACGATGCCGTTTGTCATC
>CAUZKS010000167.1:0-5016 GCA_963580625.1 Dehalococcoidia bacterium
CGACATCTCATCCACCGCGAGAAGCCTTATCCGGGCCGGCGTCTCAGCTGCGCCGGCGTGGAAAGTTACGGTCCCGTTGTGCTTGATCGACCGGGGCGCATCTGGGATCAACCGAAGTGACACATCGATGGCGTCTCCGGCGGACAGCCAGCTCGGCGTCGTCAACACATCACCGCGGGACACTTCATCGTGAGACACGCCACCCAGGTTGACGGCGACGCGTGTGCCGGGGAATGCGATTTCTTCAGCGGTCTGGTGTGTCTGAAGACCGCGGATCCTGGCCTTCAGACCCTTGGGCAATAGCTCCACTTCCTGTCCGACATGAAGGGTTCCATCGACCAGCGTCCCGGTCACGACGGTGCCGAAACCTGACATGCTGAACGATCGATCGACCGGTAGGCGGGGACGACCCAGATCACGTTTGTCCGGCATCTCGTCCAGTGCTGCGTCTATCGTCTTGAGCAGCTCTTCGAGCCCGTCGCCTGTAATGGCGGATACAGGTAGAACAGGAGAACCTTCAAGCGACGTGCCGGCCAGCGTTTCTTCGATATCAAGCGTCACCAACTCGACCCAGTCCGGTTCTACAAGGTCGCTCTTGGTCAGCGCCACTATGCCGCGCTCAATTCGTAGGAGGTCGAGGATCGCCAGGTGCTCACGGGTCTGGGGCATGACGCCCTCGTCGGCGGCGACGATCAATAGCGCCAGGTCGACGCCGCCCGCGCCCATCAACATCGTCTTGATGAAACGCTCGTGGCCCGGCACATCGACAACGCTGACCTCACGACCGCCGGGCAGCGTAACCCAGGCGAACCCGAGTTCGATGGTCATCCCCCGCGCTTTTTCCTCACGCAGACGGTCGGGATCGATCCCGGTCAGGGCTTCGATCAGCGTCGACTTGCCGTGGTCGACGTGGCCTGCGGTACCAATCACGAACATAGACCGGAAGTTACCCACAGAGCTTCGTGTGGAAATCAGAGGTGGGTGGGTCGGCGTGTGACATAGCACGCGGGCACCCAAAATCAAGAGAAACCGACGATAACACAGGAGTCGGAGGAATCTGGACCGCGGCTTCCCCGGAGCGGACGTACAATCCGCAGGCTCCAATCCGTCATAAGAACCAATAGGAAGGCAATCCCGCTTGGCATTCACTCACATATTCGCCGGAGATCCCCTCGACCGAGCAGACGCAGAGCGTCGGGATGACCAGTGGATAGCGGAACGCCTCGCAAATTCAAACTCCCGGATTCTTCCGTTCTGGCGGCTGAATCCGCTTGCGACCACTGGGGACGAGCCGAAGCTGGCCTGGCAGGACAACGCTATCATGGCGCACGCGGCTGAGAACTCCGTGCCGGTTCTTCTTGGGATCAAGGACGAAATTGCTCATTTCGCCATCGACGTCACCGTCGGCACAAAGGTCGTTGCGGACGTGGACGGCGGGGGCGAGGAGAACCCGGTGGAGCTTCTTGGACTGGCGGACGGGATGAGGTTCCAGGACGCCCGCGGCATAGCGACCGAGATATCTGGAGAAGAGTCCGGAACAATGGCGCACGCCCGGGCCGTTATCGGCTGGCACCAGCGCAATGGGTTTTGCCCGAACTGCGGCGAGGCCACCCACGCCACAAAGGGTGGAAAGGAGCGGATTTGTGACGCGTGCGGCGCGCACCACTTCCCACGCACAGACCCGGTGGCGATCATGGCGGTCACGGACGGCGAGCGATGCCTGCTCGGGCAGGCCCGCGCTCGCCGGACAAGTCGCTTTTACTCCGCTCTGGCCGGGTTTATCGACCAGGGCGAGTCGATCGAAGAGGCGGTACGGCGAGAGGTATTTGAAGAAGGCGGCATTCGTGTCGGAGATGTTCGATACCACTCGTCACAACCGTGGCCCTTCCCGTCGTCCCTCATGATCGGCTGTATCGCTCAGGCGATTACTACCGACATCAAGATAGACCCGGGCGAGATGTCCGACGTCCGATGGGTGTCTAGGGACGAGGTGCTAGCCGCGCTCGAAATAGCGTCAGCGCCGGGCTACTCTCTTACGGCTGACCCTGGAGGGGACGGTGTCCGGGTACCGGGACCGATCGCGATAGCGCACCACATCATCAAAGCTTGGGCAAATGGCGAGTAGGGAGTCGTTTCTAACCTCCTCCCTTAATTCCCGGGCAGATTGACCTCTGCCGACGCCGTCACGAACCGCTCGAACACTTCGTTGCCGAGCAGGTGTCCACTGTCGCTCAGCCGAATCCCAACCTCATCACTTACCAACAGGCCCATTCCGGAAAGTTCATCTATCAATGGCCCGAACACATCACTAATGTCGGTTCCAAACCGCGCCCGGAACTCGTCAGTCCGGATACCTCGCGAGAGCCGCATCCCCATCATCATCGTGTCGGCAAGTTCCATCGTAGCAGTAACCGGCTCAACCGATTCCAAGATTCGCAGAGACGAAAGTGCCTCCACCGGATCCCCTTCGGGCAGAACACCACCAAACAAATCAACGTATCGACGCGGCGATCTTAAAGCAGCGAATCGCCGATTTGGCAGATACGAGTGCGCCCCCGGTCCCACACCCAGATACGGCGCATTCAGCCAGTAAGCCAGGTTGTGCCGACTCTCTCGCTCCGGGAGCGACCAGTTGGAAATCTCGTAGTGATCAAAGCCGGCATGGCCAAGCGCCGATTCCGCGTACAAGTACATGTCGGCGGCGAGGTCCGGATCCGGGTCTGCGACCTCGCCGCTCTTCACCATTGCGTCGAGTGGAGTGCCTGGCTCCAGCGTGAGAGCGTACAACGACAAATGCTCGGGTCGAAGAGCGATTACACGATCCACCGAGTCTTGCCACTGTTCCATTGTCTGGTCCGACAGCCCGAACATCAGGTCCAGGTTGATGTTTTCAAAACCGGCTTCCCGGGCTGACCGGTACGCGCCTATAGCCGTTTCTGCGTCGTGACGCCGACTTAGCGATTTCAGCAGTCCATCGTCAAGGCTTTGCACGCCGATGCTCAGCCGGTTAATACCGGCGCTGATGTACCGGGTCAGGTCACGCCGTGAGTAATCTCCCGGATTCGACTCCAGCGTTACCTCGGCGCCATCATCCACATCGAACGCCTCAAAGATGGCGGCGCAGGTTGCCTCGATGCCCTCTATCGGGACGTAAGACGGAGTGCCACCGCCGAAGAAGACCGTCGCGACCTTGGGCCTGGAAAGCCCGCGCCCCCAGAAACGGATCTCCGTCTCAAGCGCGCTCAAGTAGCCGGGGATTAATGCCTCGATACCGGCGTAAGTATTGAAATCGCAGTAGTGGCACTTCGTCTCGCAAAACGGGATATGGACGTACAGCGATAGGCTACTCGAACCGCCCTCAGCGGCTTGCGATTCCGGCGTCCTGGCCGGACTTACGCGGACCCCGGAGTCCATAATCCAGTTCCGCCGTTCTCCGGCTCGCCTTGTGAATGATCGTGACCCGCATGTGGATCCTCACCCGCGGCGACGGCTTCCTGTGCCCGTTGCGCCTCGGCCATCGCCTGTTCGCTTGCTACCCGTGTCCAACGCACCAGCTCGTCGAGTTCCGGCGGCATCACGTTGAACTGCTCGGCACCCTCCGGCATCTTTAAGCTACGGGCCGAGGAGATGATCACGATGGCGGCCTCGGCGTCACCGATCTTCTCCTCCAAGGCTTTCGACATTCCTTCAAAGCGTGCTTCGGCAGCCGCTGCGTACCTCTCCTGGATAACGTCGGCCACTGCCTGGCTCGAAAGCCCGACCTGCATGCAGCGGGACCAATCCACTATCTGGGAGAAAAGGTCGTCGTTGTCGAACGCCTCAAGCGTCGCGCCTGACTCCATCCGATTCTTGACCATCGACCATGCCGGCTGATTCACCTGCGACACCAGATTCAGGCCAAGATCGCCGGATACAGATACGGCCTCGTGGAAGATTCGGTTGACCATCCCCGCACGTGCCTCTAATTGTGAGACGTTGGCGTTGATGGCATCCCAGTAGTTTTTCAGTCGGCTGGTGAACCCCTCCGGTGCGCCCGGCAAGGGTGAAACCATTGTGACGAGATAAACCTTGCGTTTGCCGATCACAGCCGATGCATCCGGCTTCTCGATCCGTCCAAGTTCTTCAGGCGCCATTTAGTTCCATCTCCCGTATTGGCCTGTTGCTCCACATCGCTGGAATCGCTTGCGGCCGCTTGTTGTCGTTATACCGAGAACAGGAAATTGACTGTGTCGCCATCCTGCATCAAGTACTCACGTCCCTCAGACCGAAGTAATCCTCGCGTGCGCGCTTCCGACTGGCTGCCGCATTTGAGAAGGTCATCGTAAGCGACCACCTCGCCGCGGATGAAGCCGCGTTCGATGTCCGAGTGGATTCGTCCCGCGGCAACGGCCGCCGGAGTGTCGCGCTCAACCGTCCATGCGCGCACCTCATCCTCGCCTACGGTCAGGAACGAAATCAGGCCGAGAACTTCGTATGACAGATTGATGATGCGGGACAGACCAGACTCCCCTGCGTCCATCGATTCCCGGAAGTCTGCCTCCTCATCTGCGTCCATCCCCGCCAGTTCAGCTTCAAGAGAGGCGCAGACTGCGACCGCGCCCGACTTCTGGGCCCCTACAGCCTCCGAGGCTTCGGACGACATCTGGTCAGAAGTCGGGATGTCGCCCTCGCCAATATTGACGGCCACGAGGAAGGGCAGGGCGGACAATAGGAAGGTGTCGCGCACCGCGCCACGCTCCTGCTCCGTGAACTCCCTGGCCCTCAGGGGTATGCCTTCTTCAAGTTCTGACTGGAGCTGCCGCAGCGATTCTATGTCGTTATTTATGCGTACCCGATCAGCCTGACTCGCACCCTTGATGTCCTTCGTGAGCCGCTCGATCCGGCGATCCAGCAGGGCGATATCGGCGAATAGGAGGTCGAATGCGATATCGGACACGTCCCGACGCCAGTCGGTTCCGCCTTTGACGTGCGGCACGGAGGCGTCTTCAAATCCGCGCACGACAACCAGCACGGCGT
>CAUZKS010000168.1:0-5007 GCA_963580625.1 Dehalococcoidia bacterium
CGCCCAGACGGAGCCTCTTTCAGTTTTGGAAGATCTACCCAGTTCGATGGATTGTCGCCACGATCTGTCCGATTCAGCGTTTCGTCCACTATCCGCATGGAGAACGCCGAGGTTGTGTGCTGCCCGGGCTGCCCATGCCATTCCGTCCCCGGGCCCGGACTTTTCTCCCAGTGCTATGGCATCACGACAGGCCGATGCGGCTTCACCGACCCGACCCGTATAGCGAAGTACCACCCCCAGGCCAGATGCCGCCGCTGCGGCCCATGCGAGCGCTTCTGTATCTTCAACTATGCGGCCCAGTTCGACTGCCTGGCGAAAGGCCTTTTCCGCCCCTGAGTCACTGCCACCGCGTCGGAGGTCTTCCGCGCGCTCGTACTCTTTGCGAACGGCTTCGGCGTCGGTCATCGAGTTGGCACCTGATTGGGTTGTACGTGAGGCGCGTTCATTAAGTTCCGATCCGTCCAGTCACGGAGTTCCACCAGTAGGCAACCAATTCAGTCACCACGTAGTTGTCCAGCCATTTCGCTCCGCGGAACGAGTAAACCTGAAACATTTTCAGGGCCGGTAGCACCAACAACCAGCTTGCGAGCCGGTTGGGTGTGAGTTCGCGGTTCGGCCATCAGTGCTGTAGCGCCGCCACGAATAAGAACCAGAACGCAAATATGTTCGGAAAGACTATCAGGACGGCTCGTGAAGATGTGATCTCGAACGCCACCATCCCGATGATTTACAACTTGAACAGATCGACGACCACGTTTTGCTTAATGTCGTCCCATTTGAGCGCCAAGTACAAGTACAGGAAAAGGAGCATTTACACGAGGTCGGCCTACTTGTTGAACTCCTGGTAGTTTGCCGACTCCGCCCAGTTGGAACAGGTCGGAGAAGTCCATCAGGATGACGATTAAGGAGCACCGTGAGTGTGAGCCCAACCGAACGTAGGTGCGCCATGATCGTTACCTCGTGCCACTAACCGACAATCGATCTTTGTACCTTTTACACCTGTTGTGTGAACGGAGCACCGGCGGCATAGGCCACCGATAATTTGTGACCTCTGTTCTTGAAGACGACGTTTTGCTGACAAAAGTTCCCGCCAGACGGCTCGCGCCACGTGCAAGATGGGAAAGCGGAGTTACAATCCGGCGACGCCCGAGACAATGCGGGACTGAAACCGCGGGGCGTCAGATATCGATCACTCGAAACTACGGAGACCACTGAACGTATGAAGTACCGACGTCTAGGCAGCTCCGGGCTGCTCGTGTCCACTATCGGCCTCGGGACCAACAACTTCGGCGAGATGCTCGGCCGGATGGACTACGAGTCCGCCAAGGCGGCATTGGACGCCTGTCGCGACAATGGCATCAACTTCATCGACACCGCCGATTCGTACTCGGGCGGTATCTCTGAGGATTTCATCGGCAGGGCCGTGAAGGACTACCGGCAGGAAGTCATCATCGGCACGAAGGCCGGGATGCCATGGGCCGGCAAAACAAACCGGGAAGGTTTGTCCGCAGCCCATCTGAAGTACTCGGTGGACCAGAGCCTCATGAACCTTCAGACCGACTACATCGATCTGTACCAGATGCACATAGTCGACCCGCTGACACCGATTGAGGAGACCCTTAGAGCCCTCGACGACATCGTGACGGCCGGCAAGGTGCGCTACGTCGGATGCTCAAACTTCATGGCATGGGAGATGGTGGAAGCCATCCATGTGTCGCGTCGCTACGGCTGGCCGGAGTTTGTCAGTAACCAGCCCGAGTATTCGATGCTGAAGCGTGACGCCGAGACAGAATTGATCCACTCGAGCGCGAAGTACTCCACGGGCATCCTGCCCTACTTCCCGCTCGCTTCCGGATTCCTGACGGGCAAGTACAAGCGAGGCGCGGACCTCCCGGAGGGCACCCGTCTCGCTTCGACGCAGCGGATGGCGGACGCACAGCTGACGGAAGCTAACTTTGACGTGCTAGAGGCTTTGGAATCGTTCGCCGGGGAGCACGGCCACACAATGGTGGAGCTTGCGTTCGCCTGGTTGCTTGGCCACCCGGAGGTTTCTTCCGTGATTGCGGGAGCGACTCGTATCGAGCAGATTGAACAGAACGCTGCTGCGAGCGATTGGGAGCTTACGGCCGAGGAGATGACGGAGCTGGACGCGATTCTGCCGGGTACGCCCGGACCGGGAGTTGGCAACCTCCCACGAAGGCGTGGACTTTAGCCCCGCAGCTCTGACCGCTTAGTCGCCCTTTAGCAAATTAGGAGTAACAGGTGCCTGAAGGTCGACACATTCTTGCGATCGATCAGGGTACGACCAGTACGCGTGCCATTGTATTTAACGATGAGGCGCGCCCCGTAGGCTCTGCCCAGGTCGAACTTGAGCAGCATTTCCCGCAACCGGGCTGGGTGGAGCACGACGCGTCGGAGATATACAGGGGCGTAGTAAGTGTTGCCCGGCGCGCGATTGAAAAATCCGGCCTCGGTTTGGACGAGATAGCGGCGATCGGTATCACCAATCAGCGCGAAACGGTCGTGGTGTGGGATCGATCTACCGGCGAGCCTGTGTCGAACGCGATCGTGTGGCAATGCCGGCGCACGACGGATGCTTGTGCGGAACTTATTCGTGCCGGGCACGCGGCCGACATACGTGATCGCACGGGCCTGGTCGTGGATCCGTACTTCTCCGCCACAAAACTTCGGTGGCTGCTCGACCGCATCCCGAATGGTCAGCGCAGGGCGGAGGACGGAGAGCTTTGTTTTGGCACGGTCGATTCCTGGTTGATGTATCGGCTCAGCGGCAGGCAGAGCCACGTCACGGACGTTAGTAACGCATCCCGTACGATGCTGCTGAGTATCCATGATCTCGATTGGGATCCGGCTATGTTGGCGTTGTTCAACGTGCCGGAGGCGATCCTCCCGGAGGTGCGGCCCTCTTCCGGAGATTTTGCAATCACTGACGGCTCGGAGTTTGGGGGGGAGATTCCGATTACAGGTGTTGCCGGGGATCAGCACGCGGCGCTTTTCGGGCAGGCTTGCTTCAAGAGTGGGATGACAAAGTGCACGTACGGGACGGGTGCGTTTGTACTCACGAATGCCGGGGGTAGGGTGCCATCTCCTGAATCTGGAATACTGGCGACGGTCGGCTGGCAGGTTGGCTCCAAACGGACGTATGCAAGCGAGGGAGGCGTTTTCGTTACGGGAGCGGCCGTGCAGTGGCTAAGGGACGGGCTAGGGATCATCGGTTCGGCATCTGATACGGACGATATGGCGGAGATGCTGGGCGACAACGACGGCGTGTATATGGTCCCTGCGTTCGTCGGCCTGGGCGCGCCCAGATGGGACCCTGATGCGCGGGGCATAATAACCGGTTTGACCCGAGGTTCGTCCGCTGAGCATCTGGCGCGTGCCGCGCTGGAATCGACGGCCTATCAGGTGAGAGACGTAATACACGCGATGTCTCCGTCTGGTCGGACGTCTTCGACCCCGCTTCGCGCGGATGGCGGGCAGACGGCGAGTCGATTTTTGATGCAGTTCCAGGCGGACATCCTGGATCGGCCAGTAGAGGTATCCGAGATCGCTGAAACCACGGCGATCGGTGCGGCGTTCCTGGCCGGGCGTGGAATAGGACTGTGGGGCAACGACGGTGAGCTCACGCGCCTGCTGCGAACTGGGGCGCGTTACGATCCGGCCATGGCGGAGGGACAGCGGGCGCGTCTTATAGCGGGCTGGTATGACGCTGTAGAGCGAACGGCCAGCGGAGTCGGTTAACGGGTCTCAGGACTCTTAACAAATAGAGCGGTGTTAGGAACGGATCAGGCGGCCGCAATGTCCTCGACGGATTTTTCTTCAGCGGCATCTTCAGCTCCACTGGCTATGTCTTCAGCAGAAATCTGTTCCAATACAGGGGGGATCCGCTGGCTGAATTCAAGGTTGATATCGAGGCTCTGCTAGAAGATGGCGATGCACCAATTGCAACCCGACTCCCGGAGTTAACTCCAGCTTACCGCTTCAGGTTGTTTATCCAATTCCGCATCCGGGTCTATCGCTGGGGCGACGGTGTGGAGAACTGCATATGTATCCGGGCCGGTCGTTGTGTAGCATTGCCTTGTTTTTGAGTGTAGGTGCTCGGCGACAGTCACCCACGCGCCGAACTGAATCCACAGATTGAAACGGGAATATGAAACTAGGATTGAATCTCTCCGGTGTTGTCCATCCAGATATGGGCGAGCATGAGTCGGTCATATACCAGGGATGCGACACGATGGTCTCCACGGGGGCCTCTTCGAGAGGTGGGGCGACCCTGTTCGCAAAGAACAGCGATCGCCCGGCGGACGAAGCGCAGCCTCTTGAGTTACATGCGGCAGAACGTTCCGTTGTATCCGGGACGCTATTTGTGGCGATCGATGGTCCAGCTGCGGCATTTCGGCATATTGGCTCCCGTCCGGACTGGTGCTGGGGGTATGAACACGGGTTTAACGAACACCAGGTGGTGATCGGCAACGAGGCGCTTCCCACTCTTCTCCCGGAGACGGATGAACCGAAGCTGGTCGGTATGGAAATAGTGCGGCTGGCGCTAGAGCGTGGATCGACTGCGCAAGAGGCCGTGAACGTGATTACGGGCCTCGTTGAAAAGCATGGCCAGGGCAAGTTTTCAAACGACGTCGGGGTGCGGACTTACGACAACATCTACATGGTGGTCGACCCCAGCGAGGCATATGTCGTCGAAGCTATCGGCCACGAATGGGCGGTCTGGCAGGTGTCCGGCGTGCACAGCATCAGCAACGTCAGCCGAATGAATAGCGATGCAAGAATATCTGCGGGTGCACAGATGTCGGCGATCCGCCACGGTTTGTTCGACCCGGGCAGCGGGGCAGATTTCGCATGGTCGGCTGCTTACTCCGCGGTCGATAACGCAAAGTCCGGAGCGCGTCGACAGTCCCGGTCATCCTCAATTCTTGCGCATCACGATGGCGGGATAGATTTCGGCAAACTAATGCTCACGCTGTCTGACCATGG
>CAUZKS010000169.1:0-4936 GCA_963580625.1 Dehalococcoidia bacterium
CCACCACGAGAAGTTTTTGCCGGTAAGGAATATCGACCAACGAAGTTGCCGAAGTTTTTTTTGAGGCTTGTCCAGATATCACGCGTGATTCAGCCATATCGCAGGAAGGCTAACGGAGTGTGCCCCTCGGCTCAATGTGCGGGCCGATGTCGATATATCTCGTATCGGACCAAAAAGATGTCACGGAGCCGAGATAACTGAGTGCAGGCGCGTACAGGCGGACTCTGAACGGTGCTGGCGCTGACCTGCTACTGCCATTGCGACTTACTCGTCGAGAAGATACACAGACGCCGAAACTCAGTTCATCCACCATCCCGCCTGCCAGAACGGGCAGATTGCCGGTCATTACGAACGTTGGAAGGACTATGTGATGCGAAGGACCGTATGGACCGCTCGACACTCTCGTGTTCGAACCAGATCTCGTCGGCCCAACCGCGCAAAGCTGGGACAACCATCATGGGGAGTTGTCTGATCGTTCAGCACGGGGGGTACGGAAAGTACTCACCATTGACCCCATCGGCGCATTCCGAGTTTGATCAATCGGGAGTCCCGGCGACGTATTACCCGGCCACCCGGCGCCTACGTCGCCGCCGTCGTCTGGGGTCTCGACCTGATGTCGGGTCCGGGGCGAGGGTTCGCGTTCCGTTCCTCCCGTTGGGTCCGGGGAGGCCTGCCAGGGATGGCGATACCTCAGGGATCTTTGTGACGGCTTGTTTGCGCTTGCGCGCCGGTCGCGCGGATCCGGGCGCCTTCTTGTCGGCATAGATGCCCGGCACTTCGGCCAGGTACGTCCCCGTGTGAGACGCATCTACAGATGCGATGAACTCAGGAGTGCCCTGGGCCACCAGCTCCCCGCCGCGCTCGCCGGCGCCCGGGCCGAGATCGATTATCCAGTCAGCGTTCTTGATCAGGTCCAGGTGGTGCTCGATCAAAATCACGGTGTTGCCGGCATCGACCAGTCGATGAAGGACACGCATCAGCGCAGCGCAGTCCTCGAACGACAATCCGGTCGTAGGCTCGTCCAGGATGTAGATCGTCTGCCCCGTCGATCGTTTCGACAGTTCGGTCGCCAGCTTGACCCGCTGCGCTTCGCCGCCGGACAGTGTTGTCGCCGGCTGACCCAGACGCATGTAGCCGAGTCCTACGTCGACCAGCGTCCGGAGCCGATTCATGACGGGCGGGATGTTCTCGAAAAGTTCGCACGCCTCCGTGATCGTCATGTCGAGGACTTCAGCGATGCTCGAACCCTTGAACTTGATCTCCAGCGCTTCACGGTTGTACCTGGCGCCATCGCAGATTTCGCACGGGACGGTTACATCCGGGAGGAACTGCATCGAAATCTGGACATACCCTGCGCCGCTACAGGATTCGCACCTTCCGCCCTTCACGTTGAAGGAGAATCGGCCCGGCTTGTAGCCACGTGCACGTGCCTCCGGCATGGTCGCAAACAGCTCACGTATCGGTGTGTATGCGCCGGTGTAGGTGGCGGGGTTTGAGCGCGGAGTTCTGCCGATCGCAGACTGGTCGATGTTGACGACCTTATCGACGTGTTCAAGACCGAGAACCTCTTCATGCTTGCCTGGCCGATCCTTCGATCGGTAAAAGGTCTGGGCCAGCTTCTTTTGCAGGATTTCGTTTATCAGGCTGCTCTTGCCGGAGCCGGACACGCCGGTGATGCACACCAGCTCGCCGAGCGGGATCTTGACGTCGATGTCCTTCAGGTTGTTCTCGGCCGCGCCTCTGATCTCGATGAAGGATTTGCTGCCTTTGCGTCGCTTCTCAGGGATCGGGATTTTCTTGCGTCCAGACAGGTAGGCGCCTGTGAGAGAAGCCTCGGAGGCCTCGATGGCTTCGGCATCGCCCTCGGCGATGATGTGGCCGCCGTGCTCGCCCGCGCCGGGCCCAAGGTCGATGATGTGGTCAGACGCCCGCATCACGGCTTCATCGTGCTCCACTACGAGTACCGTATTGCCGACGTCCCGTAGTCGTTTCAGCGTTGCGATTAACCTGTGATCGTCCAGCGGGTGCAGGCCGATTGACGGCTCGTCGCAGACGTACAGCACGCCCATCAACCCGGAGCCGATCTGTGTCGCCAACCGGATACGTTGCCCCTCGCCGCCGGACAGTGTCGATGCCGTGCGGTCCAGGCTCAGGTACTCAAGTCCGACCCTTTCGAGGAATCTGAGACGAGCCTCGATTTCTTTCAATATCTGGTCGGCGATCGCCTGTTCACGCACTGATAACGGCTCCGTCGCCGATCCTGCGTGTTCTGACTCTTTCGGCCACACACCGCTTCGTGAGGCTTCGATCCACTGAAGCGCCCGCTCCACCGACTGCTGCGTCACCTCGATGATATTCATGCCAAGCACGGTCACGGCGAGTGATTCCGGCTTGAGCCTGAAACCGGAACAGGACGCACACGGACGTTGCGCCATATATCGGCCGACTTCGTCCCGAACGTTCTGAGATTCGGTGTTCTCGTGCCGGCGTTCCAGGTGCGGGATCACGCCTTCGTTACGCATCCGCCATCGATATGAACGCCCGGACTGCGTTGTGTGGAGAACGTCGATTCGCTTGTTGTCCTCACCGTAAAGCACGGTGTTCTGTTGTTCTTCGGTCAACTCGCGAAAGGGTATGTTCAGCGAGAATCCGTAATGGTCGGATACAGCTTCCATTACAGATAAGCGTTCCGGGAGCAGCTCTCCGGCACGGGACCATGGTTCTATGGCGCCGGTGCGGATCGACAGATTCTGGTTCGGGACCACGAGGTCCGGGTCCACCTCGAGCCGGAAACCGAGGCCGGTGCAGGTGGGGCATGCGCCGTAAGGCGTGTTGAAAGAGAAGTTGCGCGGCTCAAGCTCTCCGATACTCAGATCGCAGTGAACGCAGGCGAACTTCTCCGAGTAGATGATGTCCTCGCCATCGATCATGGAGATGATGACGGTCCCGCCGGAAAGCCTGAGCGATGTCTCGATTGATTCAGATAGACGGCCGATATCGGCTTCGGAGCCGGTTACAAGCCGATCCACAACGACCTCGATATCGTGCCAGCGTGTTTTGGCGAGCTTGATCTCTTCCTCGAGCAGCTTCACTTCGCCGTCAACTCGCACACGAACGAACCCCTCGTTGCGCGTGTTTTCTAATACGGCGATGTGCTCACCCTTCTTGTGGGTGATGATCGGGGCGAGGATCAGGATGCGTGCGCCAGCGTCCAGTCGCATTACGGAATCGGTGATCTGCTGAACTGACTGTCTCGCCACAGGTCGTCCGCAGTTGTGGCAGTGAGGCCGTCCCCCACGGGAGAACAGCAATCGCAGGTAGTCGTACACCTCGGTCACGGTGCCAACGGTGGACCTCGGGTTACGGGAGACGCCCTTCTGGTCGATCGAGATGGCAGGGCTTAGCCCGTCGATGTGATCGACATCCGGCTTGTCCATGCGGCCTAGAAACTGGCGAGCGTATGCTGATAGCGACTCGACGTAGCGTCGTTGCCCCTCTGCGTAGATCGTGTCGAAGGCGAGCGAGCTTTTGCCAGAACCGGATACGCCCGTGATCACCACGAGCTGGCCCCTTGGCACATCGACATCAACGTTCTGCAGGTTGTGCTCGCGGGCGCCGCGAACACTTATAAATTCTTCAGCCATGAACTCTTTCGGGCAGGCTGCAGGAGTTCGACACTAGTGCGCGTACGGTACCTGCTTCCGGATATCGTGACTCGATTGTATCGAGCCTGTGAAGTTGCGGGGATAACCCGATGTCACGAACCTACACACATCAAGCAGTCACGATGCTCGACTCCGTCCTTAATCCGCTCGAATTCCGCCCGGAACAGGCCCCACTTCCGGCCAGTCCCGGACTTCGTCCAGGAATGCCGACGAAAGCACGCCCCGGCCGATCACGGAGTTCGTGTGAGAACGAATAATGCGTTCGATCTGCCGCCGTTCCTCGGCCCCGATATTGAGCGACTCCACAGCCGGGAAGTCGCTGCGGGCCAGGTGCCTCAGTACTTTGATCGTCCCGAGGCTTGCGGGTTGGAGCACGTCGCTTCCCTGGGAACGGCAACTTGGACACAGGAGGCCGCCGCGCTCGGCGGAAAACACGTGATCGTCAGGTTCCAGATCATCTCCGCAATCGACACAGGCACCCAGTTCCGGCTTGAACCCGGTGATGGTCATCAGCCGTAGCGCGAACCAGCGCACGAGTGTGTCGGCGTTCTCGGTCGTGGCCAACCACCGGAGGCTGTTGACGAGCAGCCGGAATACCGCCGGCGCCGGCGCGTCTTCTACGCTTACCCGTTGTGCAAGCTCGCCGATGTTCAACCCGCGGGATAGCCTGCCGAGATCGGTACGCACGTTGCGAAAGGCGTCGATCGTGTCCGCCTGGCTGATGCCGTGGAGTTCACGGCCCTCTCGTATGGACAGCTTCACGTAGCACAGCAGGTCGATGTGGCCGCCGAGCTTGCTGCCGGGCTTGCGCGCTCCTCGTGCGGTGGCCCGTATGACGCCGCGCTGGGGAGTTAGCAGCCACAGCAGGCGATCGGCCTCGCCGAGGTCTGAGTGACGAAGTACCACGGCCTCGGTCGTGAACAGGTTTGGCCTGCCCGCGGTCATACGCGCGTCTCGGTGGAGTTGGGATCGAGAGCAGTCCGGTAGCAGGGTTGCATGATCTTGCCGAAGTTACTCGGTCGAAGGTTCTCCATCGATCGTGACCTCTGAACGGCCTTCTAGTGCATTCGCGAGCGTTATCTCGTCGGCGTACTCCAGGTCTGCGCCGGACGACAGGCCACGTGCGAGTCGCGTCACCTTTATTCCGAGCGGAGAGATCAGGCGTTGCAGGTACATCGAGGTTGCCTCGCCTTCAAGATTCGGGTTTGTGGCGAGTATCAACTCGGTTACCGTCTCGTCCCGGAGCCGGTCAAGCAACTCTCGTATCTTCA
>CAUZKS010000170.1:0-4929 GCA_963580625.1 Dehalococcoidia bacterium
ATGGCTTCCACGTTTGGTCCTGCCCTGCTGACCAGCCAGTATCAGCGGGAGCCGCAACCCCGGAAGACGAAAGTGGATATGTCCACCGGTCCGGTGCCCGTCAAAGACGGCCACTTCGCCCTCACCATCAGTCGTCCGCATTTCTGGCGTGACGCTATGAACGTCCTGGGATTGGACGATCTGGCAGAGGACCCTCGCTGGGGCACGAGCTGGTACCGGAAGGAGCATGCCAACGAGTACGTGGACCGTGCCCAGGAGAAGCTTGCACAGTGGAACAAGATGGACCTGTTCGACACGCTGGCGGCGTTGCGTGTGATCGCCGGGCCGGTGCTCGAAACCGACGAGTTGTCTGAGAACGTGCACCTGAGGGAACGGGGGTTCTTTCGCACCCCGGAAAACAGTGGGCCACAGTACCCGGGCCCGGCGTTCCAGATGAGCGCCACGCCGGCGCATCTAACTCAGGGAGCACCGGGTCCGGGGGATCACACGGCGGAGGTGTTGCGCGACTTCGCCGGTCTTGATGAGTCCGCTATCGATGCTCTTCTGGCATCTGGGGTGGCTCGATGAGCGGTCCCCTGACAGGTTATCGGGGCATCGTTCTGACTCAGGCCTGGGCCGGGTCGTACGCGACACAGCTTCTGGGGATGCTCGGCGCAGAGATCATCCAGGTGGAGTTTCACGGCCGGCCGGATTCATGGCGCGGCTCCTACGACCGGCCGATCCCAGACACGGTGGCGGATGCTCCCGGAGCCCCTGCAGACCAGCATCCGTGGAACGTCAATCCCCTGTACAACTCCGTCAATCTAAACAAACAGTGCATCACACTGGACCTGACGAACCCGGAGGGCGTAGATATTTTCAAACGCCTCGTCCCGCTGGCCGACTTCGTGGCCGAGAATTTTGCGCCGCGTGTGCTAGGCAATCTGGGGATCGACTACGAAGCGCTGCGCCAGATCAAGTCCGACATCATCGTATGCAGCCTCTCGGCTTTCGGAAATAACGGACCGTGGCGGGATGTCCCCGGGATCGGCGGTACCATCGAGCCGATTTCCGGGATGTCGTCCTTACTTGGCTACGAAGACGGCCCTCCGCTCAATTCCGGGCAGATGTACCCGGACGCCGCGGCCGGTTTGAACGGATTCGCCGGAATCGTGACGGCGTTGATGCACCGTGAGGTGACCGGCGAGGGCCAGTACGTCGATCTATCCATGCAGGAATCCTGCCTGGCATTCATAGGCGATGCACTGCTCGAGGAGCGCATGACCGGGAACGTACGTGGTCGGCGCGGCAATCGGCATATGACATTCGCCCCGCACGGCATCTACGCGACGGCCGACGCTAAGTGGCTCGCACTAGCCGCAGAGACGGAGAACCAGTGGACGGCTCTATGTGGGGTTGCTGATGGGGACGGCTGGCTCGAAGACGTCCGGTTCTCGAACAACGCCGCCCGAAAGGCGAACGAGGACGCGCTTGATGCCGAGATTAGCGCATGGGTTGGCGGTCACAAACGTGACGACGTGGCGGAACGATTATCGAACGCGGGCGTAATCGCGGCGCCGGTGCTGGACGCCCATGAGGTTGCCGGTGACGAGACACTCCGCGAGCGCGGCTTCATCGTGGAAATCGATCACCCGGAAGCCGGGACTCACCCGCATTCCGGGATACCGGTGCAGTTCTCCGGCACTCCGGCGGCGGTGAGCCGTCACGCCCCCCTGCAAGGCCAGCACACTCAGGAAGTGCTTGAACGACTGCTTGGCATCGAAGAAGACGAATACGCGGATCTAGTTAATCGCCGCATCACCGGCGCAGGGCCTTCTTAAACAAAGCTAATCAACAAGTGCGGGAGCGCATTCATGCCACCCAGCGACTACAAACAGATCATTTACGAGCAGCACGGGCGGGTTGCTCGAATCGTTCTCAATCGGCCGAGTTACCGCAACGCTCAGAGTCGCATCCTGCTGGAAGAGCTGGACCACGCTTTCGGGTATGCGGGCGAGGACGACAGTATCGGGGCGATAGTCCTTGCGGGCGCGGGCGACCACTTCTCGGCAGGCCACGATCTGGGAACGCCGGAAGAGATGTCGGACCGTGAGCTGCGTCCTATCGAGGAAGGGCTCCGAGGCAAATACAGGCGGGGGTTCGATCAAAACATCGATAAGTCCCTGCGCTGGCGCAATCTTCCCAAGCCCACCATCGCCGCCGTACAGGGTTACTGCATCTTCGCCGGATGGATCATCTCGTCAGCGATGGACGTGGTGTTCGCCACCGATGACGCCATGTTCCTCCCGGCCAACTTCCAGTACTTCTCGGTGCCGTGGGAGATGCACCACCGCAAGGCCCGAGAGATCCTGTTTGAGAGTCGGTTCGTCGACGCTCAGGAGGCGCTGGAGCTTGGCTACGTGAACCGGGTGTTTCCGAAGGAGAAACTCGAAGAAGAGTCGATGGCATACGCAGCACGCGTGGCGGAGAACGATCCGTTCCAGTTGCGCATGATCAAGCTGGCGATCAACCAGATGCAGGACGCCCAGGGCTTCACCCAGCACATCCAGGGCGCCTTCCCGCTCTTTAACCTGAGCTCACTTGGTGAAAGCGACCCGGGATACGCCCTGCAGAAGCCAGAAGGAAGACGCCGGCCGATGGTGCAGCGGGCGTTCGACAACTATGGGGCGCTTCAAGCAGCGAAACGGAACGAGTCAGAGTCGAATGGTTGATTCCAGGGAGATTCAGCCCGCCGAACTGACCGCTCTCTCCACCGGCGCGTGGATCCTTGGCGCAGGCGGCGGCGGAAGCCCTTACTACTCGTATCTGAACATGCGTGAGATGTACAAGGCGGGCAAGCGAGTCACACTGATCGACCCGATGACGCTGGGCGATGACGATCTCGTAGCGGTCGTTTCCAGCATGGGAGCGCCCCTGGTTGGCCAGGAGCGATTGCGGGATCCTGATTTCGCCGCCAAGCCCGTGCGGATGATGGAGGAGTACCTCGGACGCAAGTTCAACGCCGTCATGTCTCTGGAAATCGGCGGCGGCAACGCCCTGCAGCCCCTCATGGTGGCGGCCGTGACCGGGCTTCCGGTGGTCGATGCTGACTCGATGGGCCGTGCGTTTCCGGAAGCGCAGATGACAAGTTTTGCCATTGGAGATCTCCAGATGTTCCCGCTCTGCCTGGCCGACATCCGGGATAACGAGACGATCGTCGCCCGAGCCGCAAGCTGGAAGTGGATGGAGCGGATCAGTCGAAAGATCTGTACCGAAGTGGGTTCGGTGGCCTCTACATGCAAAGCCCCCCGTTCCGGCAAAGAGGTCAAGGACTGGGGCATTCTCTACACGACAACAAGGGCCATCGACCTCGGTCACGCCGTTGAGGCCGCCCGTGCCGCACATGAAGACCCGGTGGTGGCGGCACTGGATCAGGAAGGTGGAATACTGCTGTTCCGCGGGAAGATCACGGATATCGACAGACGGGCCACCGAGGGATTCCTGCGCGGCTCGGCCGCGATCGACGGGCTTGATGAGGACGCCGACCACGAGTTTCGACTGGAATTTCAGAACGAATTCATCATCGGACTCCTGGACGGTAAACCAGCGGCCACGGTGCCGGAGATTATCTGTGTGATGGACACGCTATCCGGCGAGGCGATCGGCACCGAGACCCTTCGTTACGGCCAGCGAGTCTCCGTGATCGCCCTTCCCGCGGCGTCGATATTGACCTCCGAGCGTGGCCTTCAAAACGTTGGGCCGCGGGCGTTTGGATACGATATGGAGTTCAGGTCTGTGTTCGCTGATGGAGCCCAAACATGAGGCGTATCGGAATAGATGTCGGGGGAACTAACACGGACGCTGTCTTGATCCAGGATGACTCTGTGGTTGCCGGGGTCAAAACGCCAACCACAGAGGATGTCACCGGCGGCATTTTGAATGCCCTGAAGGATCTTGTGTCCGGGATGGATGAAGGTCCCGGGCAAATCGATGCCGTGATGATCGGAACCACACATTTCACCAACGCCGTGATACAACGACGCGATCTGAAACCTGTCGCCGCCGTACGTATCGGTCTTCCTGCAAGTGCATCTCTTCCGCCATTTGTGGACTGGCCCAATGATCTTGCGAGGATCGTTCGTGGACGTGTATTCATGATCAAAGGTGGACACGAATATGATGGGCGCCCTCTTGTCGATTTCGACGCCGACGAAATGCGAAAAGCGGCACGCGAGATCGCTGACTCCGGTATCACGTCCGTCGGTATAGCAAGCGTCTTTTCACCATTGACGGCGGAGTGTGAAGAGGCTGCAGGTGAGATAGTCCGGCAGGAATGCCCAGGAGTGGACATCACTCTCTCTCACGATCTCGGACGCATTGGTCTGCTGGAGCGTGAGAACGCCACCCTCCTGAATGCCTGCATCATCGATCTTGCCCGTAAAACCACTCGCGCTTTCACTAGGGCGCTTGGCCAAAGTGGCATACAAGCGCCGCTCTATATGACGCAAAACGACGGCACCGTGATGCAGGCCGAATTTGCCGCAGAGTTCCCTATTTACAGCTTTGCATCGGGACCGACGAACAGCATGCGGGGAGCAGCCTTTTTGACGGGGCTCAACGACGGAATTGTTATCGATGTTGGTGGCACCACCACGGACGTAGGGGTGCTGCAAGCAGGTTTCCCCCGTGAGGCCAATAACGTAGTCGAAATCGGCGGTGTCCGCACGCTTTTCCGCATGCCAGACCTGCTTTCAGTGGGACTTGGAGGAGGTTCTGTCGTGCAAGCAGGCGGCTCTTCGATTGGGCCGATCAGCGTCGGACACCGGATCACCACAGAAGCGCTTGTGTTTGGCGGCGATACGTTGACTGCCACAGACGTTGCCTCAGCCGCGGGTTTAATCAAACTTGGCGATACTACTGCCGTGGAATCTCTAGAACCATCGGTGCAGG
>CAUZKS010000171.1:0-4907 GCA_963580625.1 Dehalococcoidia bacterium
TTGCGGGACGACCGATACGAGGATTGCTCCTGTGGCGGAATGCTGGCCGGGAGATTCCTGAATCAAGTTCAGGACAGGCTCTTCGCTTCAAGCTCGGGATGACAGTTAATCGTGTCGATCCGCTCCGATTGCATTGCCCCACATCGTAAGGGCGCAGGGCAATTAGCCCTCGATTCCATATACCCTGCGTTGAGGACGCCCCGAGTCTTACCCTTCGAGCATCTTCATGATGTCTTCCTGGATCTGCTCTAGGTACCGAGCGTATGGCGTGTTCTGGTACGACAGTGCCGATTGGCCGTCTGCCGATTGGTACCAGTCGAAGTGCCCCGGGTTGGCCTGGTACACGGCCATTGCGGGGTCGGCTTCGACCAGTTCGTAGTAGTCGTTGACGTACTTTTCGCCGGACATTCGCCAGGTCGGTCCACCGCTTACGTTGAAGATGTTGCGTCCCGCATTGGACGCGGTGAGTGCTGTGGACAGTGCTGAAACTGCGTCGTCACGATGAACGAACTCGATTCGTTCGTCGCGTGTGAACGGCCACTCTGCAGGTGGTTCCTGGAACACGGGCACTGCGACGCCGGAAATCCTGAGAGCGACCCAATCGAGATCCGACTCGACAACGATCTGTTCAGATTCCGCCTTGGACGCTGCGTACACATCATCCGGGTTTGCGTCTCGGTGCACCGTGATCTCGTCGGCCTGCGGTGTGGTGTCCCCATAGACGCTAACAGAGGAGCTCAGCACGAGGCGGGCAGATGGTGATTTGGTCAGCGCCGCCTCCACAACTACGCGCGTGCCGTCGATATTGACGTGGCGAGTTAGCTCAGGTTTGGCCTCTGCGACCGGCGGCAGGATGGCCGCAAGATGAGCGATGGCGTCTACGCCGCCACAGGCATTGCCGACATCGGAAGGATTCGTCAGATCGCCCCGTGCTATCTCAACGCGCGGCTCACCTTCGAGTCCCTCGTAGTTGACCGTCGGCAGGTCAAATACTCGGACAGTGTGTCCGTGTTCCAGCAGATTGCCAACGACGAGGCGGCCCATGCTGCCCGCCCCGCCCGTTACCAGTATTGTGGACATGTTTAGGTCAGTACGGTGCCGGGAGCATCGGCCTTGTCGTCGATCTCTTTTGCGACCGCTTCTAGGACGGCGACGGTGGCGTCGCTGACGGAGGCGGCGAACGCCTTGGCACCTCTGTTCGCTTTTACGGCAAACGGCAGTCCAGTGAGGGACTGGAAAAAGAACTTCTCGCGGTGGACTTCCATCGCGGAGGCTGCTGCTTCCGAGCGTGCTTTGAGGTCATCGTCAAGCCCGCCGGCGGTCTCACGAATGATGCCGATCGCTTCGTCGAGCTGGTCTTGTGCCCTGGCCAACTGAATCGTTCTCCTTGAATTTTTTCTGGTCGCTCTGTCGTCCGGCGCCGGAAATCTCTAAATCGCTGGCGACCGTAAATGTCATGAAATCGGCCCTTAACCCCTTCTGCAAAGGAAAGGTGCAGATATAACGCCATCAGGATGGCCGAAAAATTGCTCCGAGGCAAGGCCAAAAAAGAGGCGCTCCCCTTTCAGGGAACGCCTCTTTTTCATGATCTCAAGGCCTTATCTGAATAAGGGCCACACGCGCCTAGTCGTCGCCAGCGGGAGTCTCGGCCTTGTCCGAGTCGGTCGGATTCATTCCACTGTGACCGGCGGCCTCTTCCATGCCCGGATGCCACACACCATCACCGTGGTACGGGGCGTCACCGTGCGAATGCGGGTCCACCGTCGGGCCGGCGTGGCCCTTGACGGCGTCCAGATCCACCTCTGGGAGCCGGTTGAAGCCACGGGTGTCGTAGCGATCGAACGGGAACGGCTGGAATTTCTCGAACAGCTTGCCGAAGCGCTGCCGAGTCGGTCGTGTGTCTAGCGGGAACCGGAACTTCTCAGCTCCTGCCCGTTCGACATGGATGAGCTCGTGCTCTCGGGAGCCGAGTCCGTTCACGACTGCTGTGTTGATGGTCGTCTGCTCGCTGGCTCCCTCAATTGAGGAGCCAGCAAGATCGAATTTACGATCGCCCGGTGCGTCAACTCCGACCTCTTCCGAAAGCGACCCGGGGATGCCCGGCGCATGTTGGGCAGCGTCGACACAGGCCTGATCGATGGCAACCGGGTCTGTGCTTGCGAATACGCCGAGGTGCGGAACTATCGGCACGTCTGAGAAACCGGCACAGTCACACTTCGGTGACACGTCGACTGCGACCGTTACAAAGCCACAGCGCTCGGGGCCTACCGCCGTTACGACACCAAGAGCGCCGTCAGCGATTGCCGCGTCGGTGGCGTCAAAGTTGGACAGGTTTGGTCGGAAGATTCCACGTGGATTCATGATTCCCATGCAACCCAGGCAGTTGATGCAGCGTTCTCGGTCCCACTTGAGTTCATCGTCGTCGGTGACCTCAAACAAGCTGAGCGGGCAGCAATCTTCAAGGATGGTCCAATCCGGGTCCTTGGCCTTGCCCTGAAAGTTCTCCGGGTGGAACTCCATCGCATCGCCTGCGCCGTATTTCGGGTGGCGTCCCATGTGTACGTTGAACTTGCCACGCTTGGACTGTGCACCGATACCCAGGTTCTTAAGTGCTCCGCCGATTACGCCCATGCCGTGGCCCTTGAAGTGGGTCAAGGTGATAAGGACGTCCGCTGCTGCGATCGCCTGGGCGACAAAGGCCTCCTTGAGGATATATCCGTCCGGGATGTCGACCCGGTAGTCGCTGGTGCCGACATAGCCGTCTGCGCTGATGAACGGACAGTTAAGGGTGAGGGCGTTAAAGCCGTTTCGAGATGCGGTCTCCAGAAGGTCCAGCTCCGTCGCCCGACTTCCGTAGGGGTTGTAGGTCTGTGTCGTGGTGTCACAGACGAAGGGCCGACCGCCGAGTTCCTTGATGCGGTCCGCCAGCGCCCGGGCGTATACGGGACGCAGGTATGCGCTGCTGTTCCACTCACCACAGTGGACCTTGATGGCGACCACGTCGCCCTTGTTGACCATCTTGTCGAGCCCTGCGGCGTCAAATACGGTCAGCGTCTTGGCGATGAGACTCGTATCTGCAGAGTCGCTACGGGCATCCATGAAATAGACCTTCGAGGTCATCGGTGCCTCCTGTACGGCGAACGTATCGTCCAGAAATATCCGGTTTGTTGCTGTGCCTCAGAGCCCAACTGGTTCTTAACGTAGTTCTGGGCCTTCGGCGATTTGAAGGGATTATACCCGCGCCCACGTTTGCGTGAAGTAGGGGCCGTCGCGGGTTGGTTGCGGACCCGTCCGGGCTACGCACGAGTTACCAGTAAGGGATGAACGAGGTCAGAGGACAACGCTCGATCGGAATGTGAACGGCGTGAATCTCTATAGCGTGCACACACCGACGCGTAGACGAAGGTGGCCTGACCCCGATATCCTGTTCAAGAGACGCACAGGCGCCCGCGCCCTCGTAGCTCAGCGGATAGAGCAGCTGCCTTCTAAGCAGTTGGTCGGGGGTTCAATTCCCTCCGGGGGCGCCATTTTTTCATTTCCCAGGATCACTGAACTTCTTATATTCACACTGGCCATGTGATTCCGTTAGGTTTGGCACGACGAAGCCTGAGTAGACGTTTCCATTTCGCAGGGCAACCTTTCCATACTCCTACCTGTTTGAGAACAATCGCTGCATGCCCATCCCGACTACCAATCCAATCGTTGTCGCACCCAGTCCCACGCCGTTCAGGGCCGATGATTCGGTGGACCACGCCGCTATCGAACGCAACGTTGGGAGGTGGCTGAATACGCCGCTTTCCGGGTTTGTGTTGAATTCTGAGAACGGCGAAGAGCAGTTTCTCTCAGAGGAGGAACGGCTTGAAATTGTCCGCACCGTGAACGACGCGCGTGGGGGCGAGAAATTCATCGTTGGCGGAGTCGATAGCTCATCCGTAACGGATTCGATTCGTACGGCCGAGGCGCTGGTCGAGGCCGGGGCCGAGATGATCCGCATACGGATTCCGAGGCTTACGCCCAACGTAAGCAAATACTTTGAACAGGTCGTTCCTCGCGTACCTGCGCCGGTGGTCATCATCCACCAGATGGCGCCGGGGGCGTTCCACGGCGGGGAAGCTCCGGTCGGTGCTCCTGCCGAGGTTATTGGAGATCTGGTCGATATCGACAACGTGTTTGGCTACATCGCCTCGGGCAACGTTCGGTTTGAAGCCCGGGTGCGTAATTTCGTGACGACGGGAAAGCCGTTCTGGCTGGGTAACGGTGTCCTCTTGCTTGCGATGAGCGCTATCGGCGCAAACGGGGCCTGTCTGATGTTTGGGAATGTGGCTCCCGCAGAGTGCCATGAGATTATCTCAAGTGTCGCGAAGGGTGATTTGGCTACAGCACAGGCCGTTCAGACCCGGATTATGGAAGCCGATCAACAGATTCTCGACCGCGGGGCCGCCGGCATTAAAGTGGCTCTCGACATCCTGGGTTACGACGGAGGATCACCCCGGTCGCCAAACCCACCGGTGACGGACGCCGGCCGTGAGGTTATTCGATCTGCAATGCAGGCCGCCGGGCTGATCTAGTCGGCGCAAGGCTGTCGATCAAGCAACGATGTTCTTGATCACATACGCTTGTACGGCCAGAGCGACGATCTCTTCGTGCCCCTGACCTGCCTCCTGAAAATGAACTTTGTTTTGCATAGAATGACCTTCCCGTATAGCCCTCTGGACTTTAAATAACGTACCTTCAATCAAGAGGACAACCAGGCATGAAGATCAAGTCCGTCCGCGCCGTAGAGATAGATGTCCGGCCACCAATGAAGACCACACCCCGGGTTCCACAACTGCCGGGTGACGGCTTTGTGAGCCCGATGCGCAGATACCCAGAACTGACACGTAACGACTGGTCAGCGACTTGGAAGC
>CAUZKS010000172.1:0-4901 GCA_963580625.1 Dehalococcoidia bacterium
GGAAGACATTTGTATGTGGCAGCCCGGCCAGATATGGCGAGTGAGCACAAGCGGGCTAGGCAAACCCAGCCCCTACCCTGTTTCGGCTTTAGACGCCCTGGACCATGAAGGATTTTGTGTCCGCTGCGCGATGGCGGATCTCCGCGACCGGTGCGTATTCCGGTGAGGTCGCCCACTTTTGTAGGGCTTCGACGTCTGGGAACTCAAGGATGACGATTCGGCCCGGATTCCAGCCCCCTTCGCCTGTCGTAACTTCACCGCCACGCACGAGGTACCGACCGCCATACTGGGCGATGGTTGCCGGTACTTTGGCCTGGTATTCCTTGTAGGCATCTTCGTCCTTGATGGTGATCTCGGCGACGGTGTATACGGACATTTGCTGATCCTTTGTGGTTGGTCAGGGGAATTCTCGATACAGACACACTAAGACCCGACTATATGCCCTCTACGCGGAATGATTTTGTGTCTGCGGCCTTGTGCCGTATTTCGCCGACCGGCGCGTACTCCGGCGAATTGCGGAAGGCCATAAGCGACTCGTTATCCGGGAACTCCAAGATGACCACCCGTTTGGGTGTCCAGCCCCCTTCGCCCGGGGTCACCTGGCCACCGCGCACCAGATATCGGCCGCCGAATTTCTCTACCAGTGGAGCTGCGAGCACCATGTATTCCTTGTAAGCCTCTGGGTCCTTAACGGTGATGTCTGATACAGAGTAGACGGCCATTCTCGGTTGTTCTCCTTGCGGGTATCGGTTGGCGTGTTGATCTGATAAGCGCTACGGGTCTATCAGGACACCGGGGTTGAGGATGCTTGTGGGGTCTAGCGACTTTTTCGCCGCCCTTAGCGCCTTGGCAAAGGTCTCTGGCCGCTGTTTGTCGTACCAGGGCCGATGATCGCGCCCGACGGCATGGTGATGCGTGATGGTGCCACCTGAGGCGATCACGGCGTCCGATGCCGCCATCTTAATTTCCGCCCACTGGGACAGCTCTGAACCTGGCTTTCCGAGAGCGGTGAACGAGTAGTAAGGCGCTGGTCCGTCCGGGTAGATGTGTGTGATTCGGGCCGTCACGCTGCCGCCGCCACAGACGCGGTTCAGCACGTCCTGAGTGGCGCTGCGTACCGAGCGATCGAATTCCGGCCATCGATCCCACGTGATCGAGGTTTCGAAAGTATCGGCGATGATGCCCAGCCCGGTGATGTCGTTCCAGTCGTATGGGAGGTTAATGAACGCCTCTCGCCACGCGCCAACAGCGCCCTGGCGTCCGGCGGGGTCGCTGCTGGTCGTCGCCCCGGCTGGCGCAGGCGAGATCACTATCTCGTCGTCATTGACCAGACCTCCGGCATCCCGGGCAATCGATACGGCCTCTTTGATAAACGCGTCCTGCGGAACATCGGCGGATTCGAAACCGATGATCAGGATGGCGGTCTTGCCGTCCAGCCCGGCCATCGCCTGTCCCTCGCCGGGGTCCAGGATACGCAGGTTAGCGGGCCAGAGCTTGGCTTGTGCGATGCCGCGTGCGGCCTCAGAGACCGACTCCAGCGACGGGAACGAGACGCCTGTAGACGCTCTGAACACCGGTCGTCCTTGTATGCGCATCCACGCTTCGGTGACGATGCCCAGGATGCCCTCGCTACCAAGCGCCAGCCGGTCGGGACTGGGGCCCGCACCGCTCCCGGGCAGCCGGAACGACTCCCATGGACCAGATGGGGTGATCATGCGCACCGATTCGACGAACTCGTCGATGCGCGTCTCGTTGGTGGCGTAGTGGCCACCGGATCGGGTGACTATCCAGCCACCTACAGTCGAGTACTCAAAGCTCTGCGGGAAGTGTCGCATCGTGAAGCCGTGTGGCTTCAGTTGTGCCTCGAACCTCGGACCGAGCGCGCCTGCCTGTACTCGCACGGCCCGAGACACATCGTCGACTTCAAGCACACGATCCATACGTGTCATGTCGATAGTGACTAGGCCGTCGTAGCCCTCAGGCGCTTCCACACCACCGACTACCGACGAACCGCCACCAAAAGGTGTGGCCGCGTATCCGGCGCCACCGCACCAGTCCAGTAGAGCAACGACATCAGCTTCGTTGCGCGGATAGGCGACGACGTCGGGCGGATTCTGGAAATCACCGTCGAACTTACGCACGCGATCCCGGAAGCTGTGGCCATAGGTGTGGAATGCGCGCTCGTAGGTGTCTCCAGTGACGATCTCAGACAAGGTATCCGGGGCCTCGATACGTGGCACGCGCAGATCAAGCTGGTCAACGGAGCGAGGTTGAACGGTCTTGAGCGATACGCCAAAGCGCTCCGACATCGCCTTCGCTACCGATTCACGTTTCGCGGCGGTAGGTTCCTGGGACTCCATGCCCCATGCCCAGAAACTTCGGCGATCTGTCACGTGTGTTCCTTTTGTTGGCCGTGTGTGGAAGATTTGGCAGCAGACGAGAAGTTTAGGGGGTTTGGGGACTGCGTGAGCGGAGGGTTGTTATCATCTTGGACTCAATTCGGGGTCCGTTTGTTTCCGGACGACAGGTCTTCTCCCTCATCTCACCCTTCTCCCGCTGGGAGAAGGGTTCACACCGATCGGGTTAATAGCCTCGGTCTGCACCTATTAACGCTCTCAATCTCGGCGCGCCTGACAGCCAGCCCGGGAGTCTCGGGTGCACCCACATAGCGATCAGGAGGAACGGCAGCGCCAGAAGATATGAACCGATCACGTCCATCGCCCAGTGATCGAGTTCGATTATCCGTGCTGGTCCCATCGTGACAATGAGCGATACCAGGAATACCCGCAGTACGAATCGTACCCGGCCCGGCTTCATGTAGACGCCGGCCAGATAAGTGAGGATGCCAAACACGACCACCGCGTACACAACGTGCCCGCTCGGGTATCCACCAAGGCCAAACACCGCTTCCGTCCATTCAAGCTCGGCGTTTGGCCGCGGGCGTGACGCCAAATCAGTTACCCGGGTCAGTGCGATAATTCCGCCGGTCCCGAAGTAGGTCAGCGCCGCATATCGGCCCCACGCGATCCACACAACCGGGATGATCAAGACGAAAATCACCGGACCGACCGTGTCTTCTGAGATGAAGTCCAGGAAGTCGACGACCGTCCTCACCCCGACTACATCAAGCTCGCTAAACCAGCGTGTCAGCGTTCGCTCGCCGTCGAGGAGTTCGTTACTCCTGATGACAAGTGTGAACGCGGCCGCCGCAATCGTCAGGACTGCGGTTGGCAGCAGCCATTTGAGCCAGTCAGCCGGAACCGGCTCAC
The DNA here is from genome assembly GCA_963580625.1 of Dehalococcoidia bacterium. Taxonomy (GTDB): domain Bacteria; phylum Chloroflexota; class Dehalococcoidia; order Lucifugimonadales; family Lucifugimonadaceae. Next base: position 3,270 of record CAUZKS010000172.1, read on the forward strand.
CTGAGTATTCTGAGGACGCGGCCTGATCCGTCCCCTGGCTCATACCGCGGCGTGCTCCGCGGCGCCCGTACCGGCGATCTTGCCGAAGACGAAGCCATTTGTGATTCCGGAACCGCCCGGGTAATTCTCGTAGAATATGCCTCCAACCAGTTCGCCCGCTGCGTAAAGCCCCGGAATGGGCCGGTCCTGGGTGTCTATCACGCGCCCGGTGGTATCGATCTTAAGTCCACCGAACGTGAAAGTGATGCCGCAAGTGACGACGTATCCGGTGTACGGGGGCTTGTCCAAGCGCAACGCCCAGTTGCTCTTAGGCGGCGTGATGCCGACGGTCCCCTTGCCATCCAGGATTGCCGGGTTGTAGTGCGTGTTCTGAACGGCGGCGTTGTACTCGGAGATCGTGCGTTCCAGCGCATCAGCGTCGATATCCAGACCTATGGCCAGTTCACGGATGGTGTCGGCCTCGAACTTGGTCGTTTCACGTATGTGGTATTCGTCCCGCAGCATGTCCGTAACCTGCGAGTCGAATATCTGCACGGCAAGGCGTTGAGGTTGGTTCAAGATCTCTTTGCCGTACTTCGCGTAGGTGTAGTTGCGGAAGTCGGCGCCTTCGTCCACGAAACGCTTTCCCTCGATGTTCACTATCAAACCGAGCGGGTACGAGTGCTTCTGGAAAAGGTCGGCAATGTTGCGGTCACCACCCTCATCAGGCGCTCCCGCGTCCCATGCCACGGCATGACAACCGCTGTAGTGGCCGTGCGATCGCGCGCCGATCTCCAGTGCCATACGGATGCCATCGCCGGTGTTGTAGCGGGTGCCACGGACCTTGGCGAGGTCCCAGCCCGGGCCGAGGTAGCGGGTGCGCATTTCGGCGTTGGCCTCAAACCCGCCGCAGGCCAGAACGACCGACGACGTGACGATCTCCGTGAGTCCGTCCGGGCCTCGTAATGCGATTCCTTTGATTCCGCCGACCTGGTCGATAAGCAGGTGATCGCCCATCGTGGCGTAAGCGATGTCGATGCCCAGATCTACGGTGCGGTCGAAGAGGGAATCAACGAGACCCTTGCCTGCCCCCACGGTCTCGCAGGCAAGTCCGCCCCAGAACTTGTAGACGCCATCGACCAGGAACGACTGACGGCTGTACATGAGTCCCCAGCGAACGCCTTGCTCACGAAGCCAGACGGCGGTGGCATGGGCGTTGTTAACGAGAACGTCCGCCAGCTCCGGGTCGGACTTCCCGCCGGTCACACGCATTAGATCGTCGTAAAAGGCACTGCGCGGGTATGAGCCGACATCTATTTGCGCGCGCTCGGCGTCTGAGATTTCGCCAAGCAGCGGAATCAGGTCGTCAAGGTCTTCGTACGGAAATCGAACAGCGCCGCCGGTAACATACGAGTTCCCCCCACGAGCAGCCTCGGGAGCTTTCTCAAGTACGAGGACTTCGGCGCCTCCTAAATGTGCGGCGATCGCAGCGCTCAGGGCGGCGTTACCCGCGCCAACAACAACAACGTCGTACTTGTCCTTAAGAGTCGGCATTCATGTCTCCGGGGCTGGTTTGGTTGTTATCAGCGGGGTGGGATATCGGGATGAACGAAGTCTACCGCCGCCGGGGGGTGTGGCGAAATGTTGCTGCGC
>CAUZKS010000173.1:0-4864 GCA_963580625.1 Dehalococcoidia bacterium
CGGCGTTCGTCGCCCTTGATCAGGCCAGATCCGACGTGTGCATCGCTCATCGCCCACAGGACGAAGCGATCTCCGGCAGGTGGCATGTGTGGCTCCGCGAGAGTGATCGGGGTTAGGTCAGTCGACGCGCATCATGCGGTACATGCCGCGGAAGAACTTTCCGACGAGCCAGCCCCAGAGTGCTCCGACGCTGGTCCCAATGATCGCAAAAGCAACGATCCATTCACTTGCGAGACTACAGTTGGTCTGGGACAGGCAGAAAAAATACGAATTGAGCAGGTAGCCGAACGTTATTCCGCCGCCGATTAACGTTCCGCCAATTACGCTCCAACTCGGTCGCCTGAGCCAGAAGCGTTTGGGCTTGCGAGAGGCCCCTAAGGTTTCCGGGTTCTCCGGGTCGTATGTGGATGCGCCGATAGAATTGTCGGGCGTTGTTTGTTCTGTCATAGAGGCCTTAAATCATCGCGCCATTGAGTACGCATCGGCGCGCAGATCTGAAGCCGCGGTGACTGTACCGTCTTCATGGTCACGTGTAATTCCGCAAACGTCGCCCGTCATACGCGCCCAGTCGTCGATCCGATTCACAAGATGCCCTCGTCGTGACAGCTCTTCTGCGGTCTCGTCGTCGATACGTCCCTCGAGATCCAGTCGCCCCGGCTGGTAGGCGTGCGGCCAGAACGAATCCGGGAAGCTTTTTGACTGGAAGCGCGGCGCTTCGGCGGCCTGCTGCGGGGTCATCCCGAACACAGCCTGGTTGAGGAAGAACTGCAGCGTGGTCTGGACCTGGGCATCACCTCCCGGCGTGCCGAACGGCATCCAGGGGTGCCCGTTTTTGAACGCTAGAAGTGCATTAGGTGTCAGGCGGGGACGCTTACCTGGCTCCAGCGCGGATGGGTGCTTGGGATCGAGCCATGACTGGGTGCCACGACCAGATGGGGTGAAGCCGAGACCCTTGATCACGGGCGCCATGCCGATCGTGTCGCTTGGGGTCGCCGAGAACATGTTGCCCTTGCCGTCCACCACGCATGCGTAGCTCGTGTCGCCCTCGGTACCGGCCTCCAGCGGCTCCGGCGGTTGATAGTCGTACCCGGTCGGAGCTGAACGGCCTTCGAAACGCCAGGGATCACCGGCGGACGGCATCGCGGGAGACGCAGCCTCAAGGTCGATTTGCGATCGCCGGTCGGCTGCATATGAGGGATCGAGCAGGCCCTTGATTGGCACGTCCACCATGTCCGGGTCACCGTAGAAGGCGTCGCGGTCGGCGAATGACAGCTTGAGCGACTCGGTTACGACGTGAATGTAGTCGGCGGAGTTGTGGCCCATCGAGAGAAGATCGTGCCCGTCCAGTATCTGGAGGGCCTCGGCGAATGAAGGTCCCTGGCACCACACGCCGCAGGTGTAGACCTCGAATTCGCCCTCGGGGCCAGAAAAGCGGCCCGTCTCAGGTTCTTCTTTGCCGACCTGGAACGAGGCCATGTCTTCCATCGTGAGGAAGCCGCCGCCTTCCTGAACAGCCGCCACGATCTCTTCACCGATTTCGCCCAAGTAGAACAAATCACGCGCTGCGCGTATAGCGGCCTCCCGTCCCTGGTCGGCTGCGTTGCCCTCTGCTTCGATAAGCCGTTCGAACGTCCGGGCGAGGTCTGTCCGGACCATACGCTCGCCTGTCGCGATGGGACGGCCCTCCGGGGCGAAAACCTCCACCGTGGACGGCCAGTCGCGGAAGCCTTCAAATGCGGCTGCGATGCGGCGGCCGACACCCCGGCTGACAGGAAAGCCGTCCCGCGCAAGTTCCAGCGCCGGAGTGATGACCTGTTCCAGAGTCATTGTGCCGTGATCGGATAGAGCGGTGAGCCATGCGTCGGGGGCTGCAGGAACGATAACCCGTTCCATACCTGTCGGGATGTTGCCTCCGCGGTCCTCGAGGAAGTGCTCGAGCGTGGCGGATTTGGGCCAGCGCCCGAGTCCAGAGAGCGTGAAAACGCGATCCGCCTCGGCGTCGTAGATCACAATGGGGGCAACGCCGCCGAAACTGGTGTTGTCGGCGACCACGACGTTGATGGCGATACCCGTTGCCACTCCGGCGTCGATGGCGTTCCCGCCTTGCTCAAGGATGCGGAACCCGGCGGCTGTTGCGAGATGGTGGCCACTTGAAACGGCGTGCGTGTTGCCCGTAAGGTCCGGTCGATAGGACGTAATGCCGGTCGGCTTGTGGCTCGTCGTCATCACCAACTCCAGTCCTGAGATTTGTCTTGCAAATTTTTGGCGATCCTGCAAATCAAGCCGGCCGGATCGCAGTTGTTGTGGCGAGTGTAATCCAATACGGATGTGGAGCCGGCGGAGCGTGGTAGGTAGACTGTCGCACATTAGATCTACGACCGAGTTCTGAAGGACAGCAACGTGGCCATGTCGCCTCAGGTAAACGTTCCAGCTCCCGATGACGCCAACGGCCTCCACATGGCCGCCGTCGAACACCTGTTTGTCGGGACGCGCAACGCAACGCAACTTGCCGAAGAGGGCGGACCGCTGATGTTGGTCGGTTCCGACGGTATTTACGTCGATGACATCGAGGGCAAGCGCTACATAGACGGTATCGGCGGGATGTACTTCCGCAATACCGGCCATGGGCGTAACGAGGTAGCGGAGGCGATTTATAACCAGCTCAAAGATGTGTCGATGCACGTGTACGCTGGGAGTACACCGAGCACGGTGCGGCTCGCCGCGAAGCTGGCTGAGGTGACGCCGGGCGACCTCACGAAGACCTTCTTCACGAGTGGCGGATCGGAATCTAACGAGTCCGCCTTGAAGCTGGCGCAGGGCTATCACAACCGCGTGGGCGAGCGGGGCCGCTACAAGGTTATTAGCCGCAAGGGCTCGTACCACGGCGCAACGTGGGGGACGATGTGGCTCGGCTCGCACCCGTTCCTGCCACGTGAGGAGTACCAGCCGGTTCCGTCGCACGTGGTGCACATCGCAGACCCGAACCCGTACCGCTGCCCGTTTGGGGGGGAGACACCGGAGGAGTGCGCCGAGTTGTGCGCCAACTCTCTGGAAGAGGCGATTTTGTTCCACAGCCCAGAGTCGATATCGGCGTTCATAGCGGAAACGGTGTCGCAGCCGCTGGGCGGCGTGGTGCCGGGGCCGGGTTACTTCCAGCGGATCCGAGAGATCTGCGACAAGTACGGTGTGCTGCTGATATTTGACGAGGTGATCACCGGATTTGGTCGGACCGGTAAGTGGTTCGGGGCCGATACGGTGGGCGTGACGCCGGACATTATGACAATCGCTAAAGGGCTAACCGGTGGCTACTTCCCGATGGGCGGCGCGATCGCATCGAAACGCGTCTCGGACGCTTTCACGGGTGGTCCGGACGCCACGTTCAAGCATATGTTCACGTACACGGGTCACCCGGCGGGATGCGCGGCGGGGCTGGCGAATATTGAGATTATCGAACGCGAGGGCCTGGTCGAGAACTGCCGGATCCAGGGAGAACGGCTGTGGGATCGACTGCAGGAGATCAAGGACAAGCACCCGATCGTGGGCGATGTTCGAGGTATCGGTCTGTTGCAGGGGCTGGAACTGGTGAAGGATCGGAATACAAAGGAACACTGGCCGGCATCGGCGGCGATCGGCGAAAAGATCACGCAGGGCCTGATGGACCGAGGAGTCTGGATCCGGGTAGGCAGCTACATAGTCCCGCTAGCACCTCCACTAACGATCACAGCAGGCGAGGTAGACGATCTGGCAGCAGCAGTAGACGGCGCAGTTGGGGACGTGGAGCAGGCGTTGGGGGTTTAGGGCTGGTCGTAAGAGTCAACGTTGTCGGTAGTTAGGCCCTTATCACAGGTTCTACCCAAAGCCGGACAAGTCGATCAGAGTCGACTTCTAGCGCCACACTCTTGTGTTGGGCTCGGACCTGGCCCAGGAGAAGTCGGCGACGGTCTGGCCCCTGGTGAGCGCACTCTGTGTTTCGATGTTGATATTCAGGTCAGGACATTCAAATAATGATGGATCAATGGCGTAGGCCATAGCGGATACGTCGTTGTAGTGAATGCCGCTCTTGCTGGGAGTCCTTCTTTTTGCGAGTTGGCCAGCTTCTTAAATGGATTGGTTGGTCTGCCGTAGGCACTTTACCCCGTGGATGTTGCGGAAGGCGCGCATTGTTGTGGGGCGGACCCTTCCAGAGCCCCAGGGTGGGTTACGGGTCAGGGTGAGTATTCGACCAACAGTTGGTTGGAGACACGATTGCTGCTCTTGGCAAGTGAGCGTTCTCCCTCGGGACACAGTTGTTCCTAAAGGGCGGGGAACCCCACGATTTGGGCGCTACGCCGTTGGCAGGTCTAAGCCCAACTCCAGTTCGTTGGAGATTGAGTGGAACCACTCGATTACTGAGCGGTGGTACGGGATGCCGTCTCGTAGCCGAATCTCGGTCTCTTCGGCTTCTGGCAGACCCGGGTAGACGACCCGGTCGTGGCCCGGCGCTGGCTTGGTGTTCGCGAGGCCTTCTAGGAAGTCGTCCATGTCTGATTTGAAGCGCTCGACATCTGTGAAGGCGTCGACCTTGTAGACCTGCACGAAGTGGCCCATGACCCCGGGAGGCGCTTGCGGCATCAGGAAGCCTGCACCCTGTCCGGATAGGACATCGCACAGGATCTCGCACACGGCGGCAAAGCCGTAGCCTTTGTGGGATCCCTGATCTCGAGTGCCGCCAAACGGGAGCATGTGATAGTCGTCCCGGTTAGCCGGCAGCGGCGTCTCTTCCATGATCGGCGTGCCATCCGGCTTTGCGATCCAACCGGGTGCCATCGGGGCGCCGACGCGTGACGCGAGGCGCAGCTTGTTGCCTGCGACTTGGGTGGTCGCG
>CAUZKS010000174.1:0-4817 GCA_963580625.1 Dehalococcoidia bacterium
TTGCCGGAGCACGAGGACAACATCGAACGGCTGGAAAACGGAATCCCGTACCACCCTGAGGTGATCGACTGGTTCCGGGACATTACGTCCGAACTGGAACTGGAGTGGCGCCTGACCTAAGTCAGCGCGTTCTGGAAGAACTCAAGAAGCCACATACCGGGGTTTTATCGCGTAAAGAGACCAGTCCCGGGAGGGGTGCATTCGTGATCATTTCCTGCTAATGCCACCCCGGACTTCGTAAGGGCCGTCTTCTGCGGCGTCGCGTTCGGCGTCTGGTGTGTAGCGATAGTTACGGACACCGGGGAGGAATTTCCAGATTAACCCTACGACCAAGATGGATATCAGTCCACCGATCACCATGGTGGGACCGGCACCAACTATTGCAGACATTTGTGCCACTTCGTACTGACCGACATGATTAGCACTCATTGCGGCGAATGAATGTGCGCTGCTGGCTCGGCCAAGTAACCGGTCCGGGGTAGTCAACTGAACCACCGTTTGGCGCATGACCATGCCGACGGCATCGGTAGCACCGAGACATGTAACGATGATGATTCCGACCCAGAATATCTGGATGGATCCGAACGCTATCAACAGCAACGCGTAAAGTGCGGTAGCGAACAGCACTAGCACACCTTTTCGAGGCATCTTGGCGGTGTATAGGACCAGTGCACTACCTGCGATGCCGCCTATGCCGTTAACGCTTGTCAAGATCCCAGTACCCGCGGCGCCTAAACCGTAGAGTTGATCGGAAAATATAGGGAAAAGGAATCTGTAGAAGCTGAATACGGTAACTCCGATATCCAGTAGGTACAGACCCGGTAATATCCTGTGTCTTCGTACGAACTTGACTCCTTCTATCAAAGAAGTCCATGTGGATGTGAACGTCACCTTGACTGTTGAGTCGGTAGGTTTTCCAGATACGCGAATGAGGTACGGTGCGATCACACTTACGGCCGACACAACCATGGCTAACGCGAAGGCCCAATCCACCCCAAATAATTCGTAAACGCCGACGAAAGCCAGTGGGGCCACAATGCTGGCTACCTGGAACGTAGCAGTGTTGGTAGATACAGCGTGTGATAGGAGTGGCCGCGGTACAACACGAGCGATCATCGCGGGTCGAGCGGATCCTCCCAGCACGTTGACCATGCCGGTTATGCCCTGAACAAGGAATATATGCCAAACGGCCAACGATCCACTGAAGGCAGCCAATGAAAGGGCAACAAGTGAGACGAAAGACACAAATTGAGTCATCGCCATCAACTTTTTGCGGTCAACTAGGTCGGACAATATTCCGCCGAATAAGACGACTGGAATTTGAGAGAGTTGTATAACGCCTAGAAGCCCCAGCGTGACTGCTGATCCGGTCTCGTCATATATCCACTGGGCACTGATCAGCAGCCTGAGTGTCATGGCGGTAGACGCAGCAGTCCCGCCTAGCCAGAGCATAGTGAAATCGTAGTAGGCGAACGCCGACCACGGCCGGAGGGCTACTTCGGGTGCGGCCTGACTGGCTGCTGGGGACTCTTCGGCGGATGCCTGCGTATCGTCTACAGCCATCGGCCTCGCCGCCTGTGAGCGGCTTCGGCGTCTGAATTCACGGCGGGAATCTTAGTCGCCGATACGGGGCAACGCAATGGCGGATATGGCCAAGAAATGGATGTCAGACCTATTCGCTGAACTGGACTATGTAATCGACACTCGTGTGGGCATTAGGAAATTCGATTGGTTGCGTAACGATGGTCACTTCCCCGCCGATTTCTCGAAACATTCGAGTCACGATGTCTCTGTCGAATCCTGAATGTGGCTTTCCGAACTCTGGCGGGGCGTCTATACCGAGTCCCTTTAGACGATCTGAGAAAGCGGCCAGATTACGCTCATCTCGTTCAAGATCGATATCGCGCTTTTGCAGCCGCCCCATCCACGTGGTTCTGTTTTCCTCTCGCCCGCGCTCGCCCGACTTCCACTGGTTGGATCGTTCCCGGTCCGGGATGTCGCCGAGCATTACGGTGCCGCCAAGTGCGACCGATTTGCAGAGAGCCTCAATGTGCTCCCTTACTTCGGTGTGGGTCGTGAAGCTCTGGGCGTTGTGGTAGGAGAGCAGTTTCGTGAACGAGCCAGTGGATGATGGGGTCAGCTCCAAGTCGGGGTTGTCATCGCCAAGGACCACCCACTCGATGTCGCCACCTCCCTTGCTTCCGCGATCGACCACGGCTTTCGTCATATCTGCAGCGGTGGTTGACGAGACTCGGGTCGCCAGTGCACGCGTTATGGCGCCGGTGCCGCTGCCGTAATCCAGCAACGTATCGGAAGCACTCAGGTTCAGTTTCGTCGCGATATCGTCCGCCATCCGTCCGGCGAGCTCGGGACTCAATCCCCCCGGACGGCCGGTCACGAACTCGTCGTCTGGCTCCAGTTTCGCCAGAGATTCAAAGAAGGTTGTCCACTGCACTCGACAGTATCTCCGTTTCGAAGCCGAACGCTCGGCAAACGTATCCATGTGGTCCCACGCGACAGCTCAGGTAATGGTAGCGGTGAAGTGTGTGGTTTTGGTTCCCGTTTGTTACCCCTTCCAATGGGGTCTACACTCCGGGCCGCAAACAACGCTTTAATTAACCACTTCAGGAGGGTTCCCGGAAGATGGCAAAACGCATCAATCGCTGTATCGACCTGATGGAGGCCGGACACCCGATTTACTACACGGCCGCCGGAGAACTGACGTACGAAAACGGCAAGGAGCAGGCACAGACATGGGCAGACTTCCTGATTGTGGACTTTGAGAAAGACCCGTTTGACGTCGTCGGGCTCAATCAGTTCATGCAGGGGATCGTAGACGGCGGACCTACTCCGGACGGATACCGCATGGCGACCGTGCTTGCGACGCTTCCCGCGAACGCCAAAACCCGCAACGAGGTAGAGGCGAATGCGTGGCAGGTGCGACATGTTCTTTCGGCCGGCATCCACGGGATTCTTCACACGCACGCCAGGCAGGCAGACGCCGTGCAGGCATTTGTGGAGCAGGTGCGGTGGCCGTTCCAGACTATTGGCGTCGGACGTGACGGCGGACTGGGGCAGGGCCAACGGGGCGCAGGCGGGCAGGCAAAACCGGCTGCCCGATGGGGCATGACGCCACAGGAGTACACCCGGGTGTCTGATCCGTGGCCGCTCAACCCGAATGGTGAGTTGATTCTTGGCCTGAAGTTGGAAGACCGTGAGTGCGTCGCCAACGCCGAGTTCACGGCGGCCGTCCCCGGGATCTCGTTCGCCGAGTGGGGACCGGGCGATATGGGCATGTCTTACGGTTTCTCGGACGCCCACGACCCGCCTTACCCGGAAGAAATGGATCAGGCGCGCCTCAAGGTACGCGCTGCGTGTGATAAGGCGGGGATCGGATTCCTGTGCAGCTGGCACGACCCGAATATGTCGGAAGAAGAGAACCTCAAGTACATGCTTGACTGGGGTGTGAAGGTGATCTCGGGCGGCAACTCAGCTGTCAAGGAGATGGGTCTCAAGATCATGCCTCGGACGTAATGCTGGAAGCCAGATAACCAAAGGAACTCAAGTACTCAGGGGGCGATCGCTATGGTGATCGCCCCCGCTGTGACCAGAGCTGCGCCAAAAATCCGGCCCCCCGGAAATGGCTCCTTTAGCACAAACACACCAAGCCCTACTCCAACGAGTAACCCGATCTCACGAAACGGCCCGACGTAGCTGACGGGTGACACGGTGAGGGCTGTAAGGATCATCCCGTACGCGGCGAACTGAAACATGCCGCCGGCGACGATCGCTCTTGCATGTCGATGCCATTCGTTGGCAAAAATGGCGCGGGTTCGGCCACGCATGATGAACGGCAGTAACCCGAACGTGGCCGACGTTGTCATTAGATACATGTAGAGCAGGGGAGTGACGTGTTGCACACCCTGTTTGTCCACCGTCGAGTAGCCGGCGATTATCAACCCGGTCAGCAGCGCGTACGCGATTCCTGGAGATCTCAAAACGGTTAGGGGATCGGAAAGCATCGATCTGACTCTGCCCCACCAGGAGAGTGTGAAGATTCCGGCTGCCACGCCGGCCACGCCGATGACGGCAAGAACCGACATCGATTCGTTCAAAAGCAAAACGCCGGATATGGGGATCAGCATGAGGCCGGTGCCCCGGGCGATCGGATAGACCAGCGAGAGGTCGCCATCACGATAGGCGCGACTGAGCGTGAAGAAGTAACCCAGGTGCAGGATCCAGGTGGCGGCGAGGAATATCCAGCCCCTTGAGTCGGGCGGGTTTGTCCAGAACAGCACGACTGCAAGCGGCAGTAAAATCACGTTGATGCTCACCGCCATCCACCAGGTGAACACCTCGGCGTCATCGGCACGCTTTATGAGGAAGTTCCAGGAGGCGTGCGCGAACGCTGACAGTATTACGAGTGCGATTGTTGTGCCGGTCATTCCCGGGAGGATAACCGTGAATGACCGGGTAACGTCAGCGGATTCCGGCTTCGTTTTGCTGAGTGTACGGCCGGTGTCCGTTTATATGGGGTGGGACGCAAATCGCCCGCCGGTGAAGGCGGCCGATTAATTGGTATATTTAGCGGCGAGTGCTAGACCCGTGACGGCGCCGAGAGCGCCCAGTCCACTCGCATCTAAAATTCGCCTTTCGTCGAGTTGCTCACGTGAGCTTTCAAACCTCCCGGCGATGTCGTCAGGGATTGATCTGATGCGGTTCCGTTCGTAGATGTTTGTCCCGACCTAATCACCGCCCCAACAAATCCTAGCCACGCCATAATGTGTCCTGAAAACGCATAGGGCGTGATTGCATAC
>CAUZKS010000175.1:0-4811 GCA_963580625.1 Dehalococcoidia bacterium
CTCAACCCCGCCGCCGCGTACTGCCACCTCATGTTCATTCGTATCGCCTATCCGTAGTGGCTACGGGAGTATCTCAAGGAAGGCTACGTCCTGTTCCAGTTCCTCGATCTCGATAGCAAATCTCCCGGTAGCGTCTGCCAGTAGCTCCACAGGAGTAGCGATTCCTCCGGCCTCGACCTCGAATTCGAGGTCGTACCCATGAATGTGGAACGTGGCTGCTTCGTCTGTGGACAAAGCAATGTTAATGGTATCGCCTTGGTTGGCAGTGAACGTTTCCACTCCAGCGACCGGTTCGCCGTTGGCGAACTCGATGGAGAAATTCCTGTCCGTTGGTCCGTCACTGCCGCAGGCGGCCAAGATCAGAACGATGAAGGCAATTCCGAATGTTGAAATCGTCTTTTTGGAGACATGTTGCAGGCTCATGCGAGTTTCTCTTTCTTACGTATTTAGGCGCGTTTCTAGGATGGACACGCCTGTTTACAACTGTGGGTGGTCACAAACGGATGGTAGAAAAGACGCGACGCTGGTGAGCGGTTAGGCGGGCGAGGTCCAGGAGAACTGGTGAATAATGCCCAAAGTTCCTGAATCGGCAAGTGTCGTGTCTGGACTAGGTCTGTGGGGGTGGAACCGGCGGTGGCTCTGAACGCGACGACGGCGTCCCGAGCATCATGATTCGGTTGACGAAATCTCGGGCGGAAATCGGGGCGAGATCGGTGACCAATAGGGCGGCCGCCAGCGCGGGAGAATTCAGTTGAACCTGTTGGGTTGCCGAATCAGAGAGTCCGGAGTTGGATGCCCCGTGTACATGTTGCACTTCTCCAAACACGGAAGTGTGTAACGCGTGCTCGCCGGCCTGTGTTGGTGTCAGATGTTCACCGGCGAGCCATCCCGACGGGACGATGAACGGCGCGAGCGCGATCGCAAAGACGAGCCACAATCCTGTCATGGCTGATGCCCCATTTAATCGCACGTTATCGGGCCGTGGAGACATTGATGAGCGAGATCAAAAATCATCGTCAACAAGTTTATCTTTTTCCGGACCCTTTGCGGCCCGTACCGTGCCGGTATGTACGGAGCACGCCAGCGACCCTCGCACCTGATCTGCGGCGTCTGCCCGTCCATAACCGACACGACCTTGGCACTGCAGTTCCCGCACATGCTGATCATTCACGCCGTTCTAGATTATGACGTGAGCCTGAAGGGCGTAGCTCGGAGCGCAAACAATTGCTGCCATTACGCGTAAAGAGACACTCAGTTATAAGTGCCTCTTTACCATGAGAATAGTTTTGGTGATCCGCCCCGGACTCGAACCGGGAACCTACTGATTAAGAGTCAGTTGCTCTGCCATTGAGCTAGCGGACCATCTGTGCTTTCGACCTATCTGGGCCGACCTTCAATTCAATCGCAGGGTTGGGGGTGTGTCAACAGGTGGAGTGTCTGGAACCCCTTCATCCCGGGCCGTCCCCGCGCTGAGAAGAGAGGTAATGGCACACGTGGCTGTTGGACTGACCATTCGAAAACTTCAGGGGTCGTTCGATGTGTCTCAGGGTGGGTTGTCGGCGGTTCTGGGAGTTGTTCTCCGACGGCCTTAGGGCGCGGATTTGTCGCTGGTTGTTCTTGGGTGAACGAACGAGGGTATTGGTGTGCGGGTGTGAGCTTGGCCTCCCTCACCCATCGGAAGAGGGAGGCGATATTCGTCCCTCGTTAGTTCGCTAGGTCCACCACCACGGTCGCTGTCGGCATTTTGTTGAAGACATCGGGGTCGATTTTCACTTTTGCTGACCGGCTGCCCCCACCGAGGATCACGTAGTCGAGCGCCATGATTCGGCTGTCTACGTAGACGGGTAGGTCATCCGGCAGGCAGAAGGGGGTTACTCCGCCGATCATCATTCCGGTGACATCGGCAGTTTCGTCGGCCGACGCAAACGACAGTCGTCTGATCCCCATAAGGTCACGCACCGAGTGATTTACGTCCAGTCGCGTGTGTGCCAGGGCGATGCAGGCGGAGTACTTTTTCTCGCCCCGCTTGGAAGCGATGAGGATGGTGTTTCCGGACTGTTCTGGTGCAAAGCCGTACTTCTCGCAAAACGCTGCCGTATCCGCGAACTCGGGGTCGCACTCCACCATCTCGTAGGACACGCCAAGAGCGTCCAAAACGCGGACTACGTCCTTCTCGTCTGGCAACTACGCGTCCGAGGCGAGCTTGCCAGCGGTCGCCCAGTTGGTCTTCGGTACGTCGTGGATCACGACTTCCGTCGCCTCGGCCGGCGCTCCGGTGTTCTTCAAGATTGCCGCTGTGATGTCCTCGGCGAGCCCGCGCTTCTGCTCAACGGTGCGGCCTTCATGCATGTAGACGTGGATGCTTGGCATATCGATATGTGCTCCTCGGTCGTGATCAGGAATTATCGAGAGGAGTGCGGACGGCGCAATGTCCTCTGTGTGGATACCAGATCCAAATTATAAACACGACCGCCGGCCGGCGGCCGCTCGCTGCGTGTTACCGGACCTACTGCCCGAGTTCCAGTCGCTCAGCTAGAAACTCGGACAGCACGAACTCACGAACGAATATGTGCCTGCGCATGTGGGATGTCGTGCTGCACCCGTCGTTATTGCTCAGATCACCATTACAGGGGCATGACTAATCGAACCGTATCCGGACGGTACGACGTCGGTCGCGAAACTATAATCAGAACATGGCTTCTGATGGAACAGACAAACCGGCCTCGTCTCTGGGTGAATTTGGGCTGATCGAGCGGCTCGCCAAAGTACTCTCCGAATCGGCGGAGGATGGTAGTGGTGTTCCCGGACTCGTGCTGGACATCGGTGACGACTGCGCTGCGGTCCGTCGCGGGTCGGTCACGGATGTATACACCACGGACACGATGGTCGACGGCGTTCACTTCCGCTTGGGGCAAATCCCGTGCCGGGACCTCGGCTGGAAATCGATGGCGGTTAATCTGAGCGATATAGCATCTATGGGCGCTCGGCCCGTTATGTCCCTCGTGACCCTGGGGCTGACGGGCGACGAGTCGGTCAACGACCTGGAAGAGTTGTACCGGGGAATAGCGGATATCACGAACGAGTTCGGTGGAGCCGTGGCGGGTGGCGATATCGTGCGCTCTCCGGCGCTCTTCATCACGGTCGCAATGACAGGCGAGGCGGCGGCCACTGCCGGCGGCGCAGCGTTCAATCGCGCTAGGCTGATGGCCGGTTCCATGACGGGAACGACCGCAGGGGCGGGATACCCGACCGCTGCATCTCAACTGAAATTCGATGCCGATGCGAAACGGGACCCCGATGGAGCGGCACTATTACGACGCGACGCGATGTCGGTCGGTGATTTGATCGCCGTCACGGGCACCATCGGCGATTCCGGTGGCGGCGTTCGAGTTCTTGCAGATGGACTGTCCGGCGAAGAGGCCGACGCTTTGAAGCGAGCACATTTCAGGCCAACTCCGCGAATGGCTGCGGGGATAGGGCTTGTGACCCAAGGTGTGCTTACGGCAATGGATGTGAGCGACGGATTTGCCGACGATCTGGGTAAAATGTGCCGGGCAAGTGGAGTCGCAGCAAGGGTGAGAATGCCGGCGGTCCCCGTTAGCCATGCGCTAAAGGCCTGTTTCCCAGACGATCACATAGAGATTGCGCTCGCGGGAGGCGAAGATTACGAACTCCTGTTCACGGCGCCGCCACCGGTGATGGCCGCGATCGCCCCAACTCTTGGCGTGCCGGTTTCGGTCATCGGCGAAGTGATCGAGGGCGACGTTGGATCAGTCACGGTGCTTGATGAGCGCGGCTTACCGTTGGAGATGTCCGGCGGCGGGTGGGATCACTTGAATGGTTGATCCTGGGTCCGATTCGCTGACCATTAACTCCCGGTCGGAAGAAGAGACTGTAAGCATCGGCGTAGCCGTCGGCGCTGCAATGCAGTCGCGTGACGTGGTGCTTCTGAGTGGA
Source organism: Dehalococcoidia bacterium (assembly GCA_963580625.1). GTDB lineage: Bacteria > Chloroflexota > Dehalococcoidia > Lucifugimonadales > Lucifugimonadaceae. The sequence goes on from CAUZKS010000175.1 coordinate 3,958, forward strand.
GAGCTCGGCGCCGGCAAGACCAGGTTCGTCGAAGGAATGACCCAGGGTATAGGGTCGGCTGCGGAAACGCGCAGCCCCACATTTGTACTGGTGAATGAATACGTCGGGCGTATCATGCTCGCCCACTGCGACCTGTACAGGCTCTCTGGGCCAGAGGAGATCGGCGAGTTGGGACTTGATGATTACCTGGAACGCGGTGCTGCGCTGGCTGTGGAGTGGCCGGTGCGAGCGAGGGGCGAGTTTCCACGAGAGGCGCTGGAGATGCACCTGAGGTTTGGCGAAGCGCCGGACGACCGGGTGCTCATAGCGACCGCAATCGGAGATGCCGCCAATCGTCTGCTGGAGGCGATGCGCGCCGCAGCCGGAATCGGGCAGCACACCAGAGGTGACCGGTGACCTGCCTTCTGGCGATCGACACTGCGACGCGATATGCAACGGTCGCTGTGTCTGTGGGCGGGAGTCTCTTCAGCAGAACCTGGTTCTCGCAACACAATCACGGGGTTGAGCTACTTCCACGGATCAACGAAACCCTCTCGGACTCTGGCCGTTCTGCCTTGGATATCACCAACATCGCCGTCGTGATCGGGCCCGGAAGTTTCTCAGCGCTCCGGGTCGGGTTGGCCACGGCGCAGGGGATGGCACTGGCGGGCGACGTTCAGCTTTTACCAGTCCCGACATTTGAACTTGAAATCGAACCGTGGACCGATCGTGATGTCCCGATCTGCGCTGCGATAGATGCCGGGTCCACCGGACTCGCATGGGGACTCTTTATTCCCGATCAGAACGGCTACGATCTGGAAAAGAAGGGTGTCGGGACGCCTGCGGACCTCGCCGAAGCGATTCCTGAGAACGCT
>CAUZKS010000176.1:0-4738 GCA_963580625.1 Dehalococcoidia bacterium
CTGCCCCGGGAGGTCATCACAGAGCGTTAAACAATGGGCCGTAACGATTCTTGGAACAGCCAAATTAATGGGGTTCTTGACGTCCCTGTGATCGAGTGTGCACGAACATTTGGAGCGCTCTCCTAGCCGGAAGATAACAAAAAAAGGCCCCCGCCGAAGCGGGAGCCAATATTTAGCTGGTAGCCCCTACGGGATTCGAACCCGTGATCTCCGCCTTGAGAGGGCGGTGTCCTTGGCCGCTAGACGAAGGGGCCTTGTGGCTGGCGATCCAGGATTCGAACCTGGATTGACGGATTCAGAGTCCGCTGTCCTACCGTTGAACGAATCGCCATCGGCGCTCTGATTTTATCAGGCTCTGACGACAGAGCACATCGTTAATTCCGCTATTTTCAACTCGGATCTTGATCAACGGGGCCCGCGACTTACTGAATCATCACCAAATCTATCTCGAATTCGGTCAAGTGTCGATGATAGAGCCGAGACATCTGTTACGGCTGAATCAAGCAGCGACAACTGGGCCGCGGGTTCCGAAAGGTTCTCCACCCCGACACCAATCAGGCGCACCGGCGCGTTGCGTTGCTTCAACGTGGCGTCCAGCAAAGCCGTGGCGATCTCCACAATACGGGCATCGCCATCGAACGACACATGTGGCGTGTTGTGCCGTGTGAGGGTCGTGAAATCGTTGTAGCGCAGCTTCAGGCTCACGCTACGCGCATGCTTTCCTGTACGCCTGAGTCGCCTGCCAACCCTCTCGGCGAGATCGGCGACCGTCTTGCCCAGGAAGGCCCGATCGGTCGAATCTGCATGAAAGGTCGTCTCCGAAGAGATCGATTTAGATTTAGTTTCCGACGTTAGCTCGGAGTTATCAGTTCCTTTCGCCCGTTCGATCAATCTGGAAGACTGGTTGCCCATCTCGCGGCGCAGTGGTCCTTCAGGAAACACCGCAAGTTGCCCAAGTGTCTGGATGCCAAGCCGGGCCAGTTTCTCCGCGGCGCGCGGGCCAATGCCCGGCAGTTTCCGGACCGGCATCGGTGCGAGATAAGCAGCCTCATGGCCCGCTTGTACGGTGAACATGCCGTCCGGTTTACGTTCATCCGACGCTATCTTGGCAACAAGCCGGGAGGGGGCGATGCCGATCGAGGCCGTCAATTTTAGTTCTTCACGCACACGATCCTTGACGGCCTGTCCGGCCTTCTCAGGTGGACCGTAAAGACCCTCGGTGCCGGTCATATCCATGTACGCCTCGTCTACGCTCATCACCTGCACATCGGGCGTGTAGTCTCGGAGAATGGCCATGAAAGATTTCGAGATCTTGCCGTAAAGGCCGTGACTGCTGTTCATGACAAGCGCATTCGGGCAGAGCCGTAAAGCTCGTGACATCGGCATGGCGGATCGGACCCCGTAGGGCCTGACTTCGTAAGACGCGCACGCCACGACTCCCCGCCCGCCGGTGCCTCCAATGATCAGTAGTTTTCCGATCAAATCCGGGTTGATCGAGCGCTCTGCGGCGGCGAAAAATGCGTCGATATCGACGTGGAATATGGTCCGATCGACGGCCACAGATGGCCTCCCATGCTCGTGGCAGGACGTGGTACAGCACAATTTCACTGGAAACGAGCGTAGCACCGGCGCTTTCGCGCTCCAAGTCAGCGTTTCCGGATTTTCGCGCGTTTTGGATTCTCGCGTCCGGGCAAGCTACGCCGGCGGCAAACAGTCGCCCACTTCAAACCAGTCACGACTTCGGTGCAGGTCGTTATTTCCGGACCACACCGATGACGGTACCGCTATCACCTCGCCCGGGATCACAAACCTGATGCCGTAACGCTTTCCAATCGGACCTTCCGGGAATAGTCCGGTGGCGGTGACCGAAGATTTATCCTCCGGCGCCAGATCGATTTCACTCTCAAAGAAGATCGAAATCAAACGTTCCTCGTCCACGAGAGCGATGCAGTACGGAGTTTGCCAGGTGACTCTGTCCAGATTTTCAAATTCGATGCTGAATGAGCTTTGCTCGCCGCCGACGTGTTTGTTGGCCTCTCCAGAGATATTGACGATTCTGTCTGTTTCAAAGGTCCATCCGAACCTGAAACTGGCGTCTGTGTTGGCGCAGGCCACTGCCAGCAATATCACCGTCATCGCTGTCGCCAGAATGATGCCGGGGGGGCGATTCATCAGGCGTCGTTCAAGGTACGCAGTAGGTTTGCCATTTCCACGGACGCTTCTGCGTACCCGGAGGCGTGGCCGATGCGTGCGTAGGCCTGGTCTGTGGTGTACGTAGTCTGGACGCCGAATATCACCGGAACTCCGGTATCGACGGACAAGCGGGCGATCCCGTCTGCGGACTCTTTCGAGACGTACTCGAAATGGGCCGTCTCACCTTCGATAACTGCGCCTATGCAGATCACTGAATCGTAGTTGTCGGAGCGCGCCATAGCTGCTGCTATGACCGGTAACTCAAACGCTCCGGGTACATGTGCGACGGTGACATCGGCATCCGATACGCCAAGCTCCCCGAGCCGCGCCAAGGCTGATTCCAGCATGCGGTCCGTGATGTAGCTGTTAAAGCGCGCAACCACGATGCCGATCCGTAAGCCGGACCCGTCGCTGTGGCCATTCAATTCTCTTGGCATAACGCCGGGAGCTACCCGTCCAACCCCGCGCCGGACAGTGTGTGACCCATTCGGTCCCGCTTCGTCTTCAGGTAGCGACGATTCTCGGGGTTGGAAGGCGCTTCCAACCCAACCTGATTGATCTCAAGTCCGTAGCCGTGAAGACCGATCACTTTGCGGGGGTTGTTGGTCATTTGATTGAACTTCTTCACGCCTAGATCGACCAGGATCTGAGCGCCCACACCGTAGTGGCGGAGATCCATGGCGAATCCGAGATGCTCGTTGGCCTCGATAGTGTCGAGACCCTCGTCCTGCAACTGGTACGCCTTCAGCTTGTTGTGGAGACCAATCCCACGGCCCTCCTGGCGCATATAAAGCAAGACACCGCGTCCTTCAGCGGCGATGGCCTTCCGAGCCATTTCAACCTGGATGCCACATTCACAGCGGAGGCTTCCGAAGACGTCACCAGTCAAACACTCTGAGTGGATTCGGCCAAGGACCGGGTTTCCATCTGAGACATCTCCCATCACCAGAGCGACGTGCTCGTCATGGTCAACGAAACTCCGGTACGCGATGACGGTAAATTCACCCTCCGGGGTTGGGAGTCGTGTTTCGGCGACCCGTTCTACAAGTTTCTCGTGCCGGAAGCGGTACTCGATGATGTCAGCGACGCTAACGATCGGGATGTCGAACTCGGTGGAAAGCAATTCCAATTCAGCCCGGCGGGCCATCGTACCGTCCTCGTTCATCACTTCACATATAACGGCAGCCTCGCGCTGCCCGGCCATCCGAGCCAGGTCTACGGAAGCCTCTGTCTGTCCGGCACGCACGAGTACGCCACCGGGCGCGTACCTGAGGGGGAAGATGTGACCCGGCCGTGCCAGGTTTGCGGGCACAGATTCCGGGCTTGCCAGCAGTTGCACCGTATAGGAGCGGTCTGCGGAGGAGATACCGGTCGTTATACCGTCCGCAGCGTCGACTGATACGGTGAACGCGGTGCCTAGCGAAGCCGTATTCCGGTTGACCATCAACGGGATGTCCAGCCGCTCCAGGTCTGCGCCGAGCATTGGCACACAGATCAGGCCGCGGCCAACGGTAGCCATGAAGTTGATGGCTTCTGGCGTGATGAAATCAGCCGCCATAGCGAAGTCACCTTCGTTCTCGCGATCTTCGTCGTCAACGATGATGACCATACGGCCCGCTGCATACCGCTCTATCGCGGCCTCAACGCTCCTGATCGATTCATCTGCGTCGGGTGCGTTATTGCCGGGGTCAGCTTCCGGTGTGGTCGGCAAGCAACTTCTCCAGATATGGGCGGGCCATCTGCTCGACGTACTTTGCGGTAACGTCGACTTCAATGTTCACTTTTGAACCCGTGGTCCGCTCTGCGATGGTCGTGTGTCCGTATGTATAAGGGATTACCGCGACGGAGAAACCGTCATCGTCCCGATCCACCACGGTCAGGCTTGTGCCGTCGATGGTGATAAACCCCTTCGAAACGATGTAACGCATTATAGATTCGTCGGCGACAAATCGGATAACGATCGAATCATCGTCTTTCTCCACCGCCGAGACCTCGGCTATGCCGTCGACGTGACCCTGCACCATGTGGCCGCCAATACGCCCACCTTCCGCCAGAGAACGCTCCAGATTGACGCGTCCACCCGGTTTCAGTTCGGACAAGTTGGTACGGCTCAGTGTCTCCGGAACGACCTCGACGGACAGTTCACCTTCTTCACGGGCGACAACGGTCAGGCAGGCGCCTGCAACGCAAATTGACTCCGATTCTTTGAGTCCGATCGTGACATCTGACGCGTGGATAGTAAGTTTCATCCCTTCGAACGAGAGGACTTCGCCAACTTCTTCAACTATTCCGGTAAACATGCAATGCGTTTAGCTGTGTTGTGATTACGCTCCCGCTATTGCGGCGCGTATCCCGTGATGAGAACGTCTGATCCAATTTGCTCAACACGAACACGATCAAGTTTAAGCGCGCTCGACACCTCTGATACGCCAATCCCGCCGACGGCGGTCAATGCGTCGGCACCCCCGATGATGACGGGAGCTATAAAAGCTGCCACTTTGTCGGCCAGCCCGGCGTCGATCACAGAACCCGTGAGGGCTGCGCC
>CAUZKS010000177.1:0-4725 GCA_963580625.1 Dehalococcoidia bacterium
ACAAAGGCGTCTCGCCAGACGAGATCGATTCTGTGTTCCTGACGCATCTGCACGGCGACCACGTCGGGTGGAATCTGACACAGGACGAGAACGGCAGCCACCTGACGTTCCCTAACGCGAACTACGTTCTGCAGAGGGCCGATTGGAGTCATTTCACGGATGTCGAGTTCCTGGATGCAGGCCGCCGGGACGCAGCGCAGGATACCTATCTACCTCTCCCAGAGATTGGCGTTCTCGAGCTGATCGATGGCGAAACTAACATCGCTCCGGGCCTGGACGCTTATCCGACGCCGGGGCATACGCCCGGCCACCAGAGCATGTTGATCTCATCTCGAGGTGAACGGGCGCTCATCATCGGCGACGTAATCGGCAGCCCTATGCATGTATCGGAGCCGGATCATTTGTATCGCCCGGACGTGGACCGGGAGCTGGCCCAGAAATCCAGACACGACGCGCTCGATCTGGCGGAAGGCGCGGACATGACGGTGATCGGTAGTCACATGACACGGCCGGGGTGGGGACGTTTGATCCGCTGGCAGGGTCGACGTTACTGGCAAGCTCTGCCACCACGGTTGCTCTACCCCGCGTAACCGTCCAGCGCGTGGGCGGCCAAGTATTCACGGTCTAGCTTAAACCCCAGTCCCGGACGGTCTGAGAGGTGGATGGCGTCGCCTCGGAGATCGATCGGATGGTCGGTGAAGGCGTCGTATGCGCTCAGGTCGGCCCGGCTGATCTCTACCCGGTAATGATTGGGCACAGTGATCATCACTTGCGCCCCAGCAATTACGTTGATGGGTCCGCTGGCGTCATGCGGCGAGATCGGGATGTAGTACGCCTCCGCCATCGTCGCTATCTTCTTCAGCTCGGTGATACCGCCGGTCCATGTGACATCCGGCATGATGAAATCGGCCAACCCGCCCTCCAGCACCGGCAGGAAATCCCAGCGCGTGTGAAGACGTTCGCCGACACAGATCGGCACGCCGACGCTGTCCTTGACTTGCTTCAGAGCCTTGTAACTCTCCACCGGCACGGGCTCCTCAAACCAGAAAATGTTGTACGGCTCCAGAGCGTTCGCTAAGCGTATCGCCGTGGGAACGTCGAAACGGCCGTGGCAGTCGATCAGGATCTCGATGTCCGGGCTGACAGTGTCTCTCATGGCTGCGACCAGCTCCACGCCGTGATTCTCGGCTTCTGCGGTCAACTTTCCGGTCAGGTATCCGTCCGCTTCCTCCGGGTGATGTGGAAACCAGGGGTCCACCTTGAACGCAGTCTGACCGGTCTCGACGATCGCCCGTGCATGCTGGGCCGATAACTCTACCGTGGAGCCGTCTTCTGGATGGCAGTACACCGGCACAGATTCACGTACGGGACCGCCGAAGAACTCGTAGATCGGCAGGCCCTCGATCTTGCCACGGATGTCCCAGAGTGCGATGTCGATCCCGCTGATAGCGTTTGTGCTGGCGCCACGGGAACCCATGTACGTGAAGGTGCGGAAGATCTTGTGCCAGATCCGCTCAATGTGCGTCGGGTCCTCGCCAATCAGGAATTCGTTCAGGTGTCGAACGACGGCGCACACCGCCCGGTTGGCTGTCGGCTGTGTTCCGGTGATCTCACCCCATCCAGTGATGCCCTCGTCGGTGCATACCTCTACGAAGACATATTCGCGTTCCGCCGGAGAGCTGTCTTCTGCTGTCTCAAGGTACGGACGGGGCCCGTTGATCAGCCACGGGGCGACTTTCGTGATCTTCATAAGGACTCCGTTCGGGTCTTGTTATCCGAGCGCGTGAAAACATCGGCGATGCTACACCGGCGTGAACAGAGTGAGACTGGTCAGGCAAATATCCGCCCGGTTGGCCCTAGTCTGAGCTTCCCGGAACCGTCAGCGGCTCTTCAGACCCCAACGCTTCGTGCTCCGCTGCGAGGAGTCCCTGCTCATTCATCTGCCTTGCGGCGTAAATTATCACGCCGGCTGCGTACTCCAGACTGATCTCTGACGTGTTCAGCATGAAGTGATACAGGAAAGGATCGATCGGGTTGGACTCAAATGCCTTCTCGAAATACCTGGCCTGTGCCGAGTCCGAATGATCGATCAGATCCCTTGCCGCCTCGAGGCTTGGCAACTGCTCACGCTGCTGTATGCGGCGTGCCCGATCCTCCGACTCGCCGAGGAGCCCCACCCTGAGTACTCCGGTCGTGCCCCGCAAGATGGCGCCGCCGCCCCTGCTGAGGATGACCGCATCACCGGCCGCCGCGATCTCACCGATCACCTCCGCGGTCGTGTCAATGAACTGCTGTTCGTGAAGCTCTTCTGCGCGCGTCGCAGGCGCCGCTTCAAAATCCCGATACGGTCGAGAAACCAAGACTTCCATCCCGGGACCGAAGTATGGATCACCCGCCCCCGCGCTGCCGGTGCGTTCCAGCGTGCGCTGTATGAAGGAGATGAAGCGGTCACCGCGTGACGGGAGGCGTCGCTCTGAATCCTGTACCGCTTCAACTGTTGCGCCGACCCGGCGGCCAATTTCCGACAGCAACAGTCGGTCGACGAAATCCAGGTCCAGCGCTTTTGCGACCAGCCGGCCCACACCGGGGCCCCCTGCTCCAACTCGTCCTTCGATAGTAATAACCGGCATATGACCCCTCGCTTGGTACTGAGATCAGGTGTCGTTGGACTGGAAGGGTAACAGGTAGCCGACGAAAACTCGTTATCGATAGGTCCCTGTTGGGCGTTGACGAAATGAAAGCAACTATTTAATCGCAGACTAGAACAGGTGGTCTTTCGGTCTTTGCAAGGAATGCTGGCTTTCCAGACGATATTTCCTGCAAGGGAGCGCGCTACTTCGTTGCGATCTCTTCGATGCGGATGATGTGCTTTGAAGATGCGTAGTAGATGACTCGTACGTGCGCGCCGGGGCGGAGCTTGCGGAGAGCTTTTAACGACAGGCCGTAGTCGACGCCGTCGATCACTATCAGCCCTAGATGTGTGCCGCGTTCGCCGAAGTACAGCCAGTTCCATCCGATGGCGTCGACCACGCCTACGCCCTCGCCGGGTTTTACCGATCTGTCCTGGTCCCGAGTGAGAACAAGTCCCCGCCTGGCTACCATGTACAACAACCAGAGAATGAGCAGTCCGAGTAGTAATCCGAACCAGAAATTATCGATCCCGAACGCTCCGAATATCCACGCGGCGGGCGCAAGTGCGATGCCCACGAGCCCCAGGAATCGGAAGACTTCAATGTCCAACGGCGACTGGATGTGGGGGTCGCGAGGGGCGGGTTCCGGGTTAGTCGGATCCGGGGGTGTCTGGAAGGGTTGCGGAGATTCAGCCATATCCTTCCCATTCTAGAGACGCACAGGGTCCGCCGCCTGTCGCCATCATGCGCCCCGTTGAGTTGGTCAAGGTAATCTTGCCGGGTGAGTCACGACGTTAATACGAACATCTCTTCGGACGGTTCCCGTCCGTCCAAAATCTGGCTGGCGAATGTGGGCGCAAACGCGGCCCATCCATTCTTCAGTCCGCGCTTTGAGGACGGCACGTTCGAGCTGTTGCCGATACCGGAAACACCGCCCGCCGCCGGCCCCCACTCGGTCGTGTTCGCAGCTGTACCCGCCTTCAACACCGCTGGCAACAACTCGGGCGAGACACTGGGCAAATGGGTTCCAGAGCGTTTTCTTGGCGTCGCAACACACTACGACCCAGAGTTCACCACTCTTACCTACGGCGACCACGTAGGACGAAACGCCCGCGCTGCCGCTTTAAAAGGTGTTCAGCCAAGAGACGTGATGTTCTTCATAGCGCGGCTCGCTGATTGGAAAGACGGTGCATTCACGGGCCATTTCGGCTTTTACCTGGCTGGATTCCTCGAAGTCGAGTCGATCCTGTCTGGAGTACGGAACGAGCCGTCTGAGCCCGAACTTAAAAGATACGGAACAAACGCCCACATAAGGCGGGGGTTTAACGATCCGTCTGAGAACTGGGATGGGTTCTGGGTATTTGGTGGATCGGATAAATCGATGCGCCTCAAATACGGTGTACCGGTCGATAGGTCCCTTGCGGATAGCGTGTTCAGGCGCGCGGACGGCGGCCGCTGGAACTGGAATCCTGCCCGCACCGAACTTCAGACGATCGGCTCATACACCCGTTCCTGCCGCTGCGTGATCGATACCTCTGAGGCAGTTGGGCGGGAGCGCGCTGCAACCCTTTGGTCGGCCGTAGAAGAACTCAATCCCGGCGCGCGCCCTGACTAGTCTGGAGGGCCAACTTCGGATTTGGGCGGCAGTAGATCGGTCGGGGGGCGTTCTAGGAAGAACAGGTCAACCTCTGTCCGCGGATGCGCGGTCATCTGGGATGTCCCGGGGGTTGAGCGTGGAGGTGTCTTTCACCCTGCTAATCATCAGCACCGATTAGTCATTCAGCAGCGTCGCTGGGTACGGCCCGCGTCCCTAAGACAGCGTCCCGACAGATACCCCGATGTCTCTTCGTGGATCACTCTGAGCACTCGGATCCCCGCTCTGGCTGCACCTCGCGGGTCGCCGAATCGTACGATTCGGCGATGCACGTCACACCGAAGTGGTCCACGCCCCCGGGTGCCCAGAACCCTTTTGGCCTCGAGCAACACCACCGTTGTGTGGTCAGCACCAGGGATGGTGAGTGGTGCTATCGGGATGAGATTGGAATCTCTACCGGCCGAACTGTCCTCGAAAAGATCGGTGCTTACCAAACTGAAC
>CAUZKS010000178.1:0-4656 GCA_963580625.1 Dehalococcoidia bacterium
TCTGGTTCCAGCTCGACGCGTTCCAGGGAGATCACGTTGCCCGAAGGCATCGTCATCAGGGCAACACGGTCACCGGCGGGATGGTTACTCGGGACCCGTACCCGGTCTAACTCCTGCGTCGGGAGCGTCTCGGGAGAGACGAATTTGACCGGCCCCCAGGGTCAGATGTAGTTGCAATGGAAGTTTGGCTACTAGTCCTGCGGTGCGAACGCCGCCGAAACGTTCCGACGCTGAATCTTGCCCGTCGCCGTCCTCGGGAGTGAGTCAGCGATGTAGATCCGCTCTGGGACCTTGAAGTCAGCCATCCGCTCACGGCAGAACGCCTGGATAGCGGCCTCATCGGCGTCGCCGGACAGCACCACTGCCGCCTGCACGATCTCGCCGTACTTCACATCTGCAACCGCAAAACATACGGCCTCTGCTACGGCCGGGTGGTCGAGCAGTAGGGCATCGACCTCGAGCGGTGAAATCTTTTCACCGGCGCGGTTGATCAGCTCCTTCAATCGACCGGTCAGGGTAAGTCGACCGTCGGCGTCCATGATTCCCTGATCGCCGGTACGGAACCAACCGTTGGTGAACGCTTCGGCGTTGGCCTCCGGGTTGTTGTTGTAGCCGTGGGTCACGTTCTCGCCACGAATCACCACCTCGGCACGCTCTCCAAGGGGCATCATTTTCCCGGACTCGTCCATGATGCTGATCTCAACACCGGTTCCCATGCCAACCGAGCCCGGTACGCGGTCGCCCGGGGGAAGCAGGTTGGATGACATCTGATGCGCGGCCTCGGTCATGCCGTATGCCTCAAGAACAGGAGCGCCAAAGCGAGCCTCAAGATCGCTGAACACGGACGGCACAAGGGCCGCGCTGCAAGATCGGATCAGCCGGAAACTCTCGTGAGGTGCGTTGTCCTCGTCGGCACGCATCAGTAGGATCTGGTGGATCGTAGGAACCGCCGAATACCAGGTCGCCCCGGTACTCTTCTGGTCGGCCCAGAAGGTGCTTGCGGAGAAACGGGAGGGAACTACGATCGATCCGCCGGAATTCAGGGTAGACAGAGCCACGCCGATCAGGCCGTGGACGTGGAAGAGCGGCATCACCACCATTGCGACGTCATCGGGCGTCAAGGCGTACGTGTCCTTGATGTTGCCAAGGGATGTCAACAGGTTCTTGTGCGTTAGCGGCACGCCCTTTGGCCGGCTGGTCGTACCAGACGTGTGAAGGAACAGCGCCACGTCGTCCTCGGACGGCGGTGCGACGTCCTTAATCAAAGTGAGTTCGCTGCCATTGCGAGCGATAACGACATGGGCGCCGGTAGAGGAGGCATCCATAGTCGGAATGTTCAGCTGGTTCGCTGAGTCACGTCCGGCGTGGTCGCCCGGGGGGACGATCGCCAGTTGCGCTTCGGCGTCCTCCATGAAGAACTTGAACTCGTCCACGGTGTATGCGGAGTTAAGGGGAGCGGCAATAGCGCCGGCCCGGGCCACCGCCAGGAAGGTAATCATGAACTCAAGGTTGTTTGCTAGGACAATGGACACCGGTCGCCCGGCCTCAACACCCGCAGCGGCCAGGACGCCTGCTACACGCTCGATTTCATTGGACAGAGCGGCGTAGCTGAGCGTCGGCCCTCCCGGGATGACGATGGCGTTGTCGGTCTCGGCGTTCGGGGTAAGAACTTGAGCGAGGGTGGTCACGTTTTGCAATTCCTGACTGGTGATATCGGAAATTTCTTGAAATCTAAGAAGAAGTGCTCTTGAGGAGAGCAATGCGGCCAATCGTATGTCATCCTTTGGCCTGACGGAAGGCGGTTGCAAAAATAGGCCGCACTTAGAGTTCACCAACCACCCTAGCCATCGAGACGATATCGGACATGCCGCGAACGCCTGATCAACACGACCGACCCAATATTCTGGTCATCATCACGGACCAGCAACGCGCAGATACCATGGCCTGTTACGGAAACGACTGGATCCAGACACCGAACATGAACGCTCTGGCGGCGACCTCGTTTGTTTTTGAAAATGCATACGTCACACAGCCGGTGTGCACGCCGTCCCGGTCGACGATGCTCACCGGCACCTATCCGCATACAAACGGACTCGTCCGCAACAGCATCGCCCTGGCGCCCGACGCGCTGTCTATCGCCGAAATGGTGTCCCCGGAGTACAGACGCGTTCACTACGGGAAATGGCACCTCGGGAATGACGCCAACGCGCAGCACGGGTTTCAGGATTGGATCAGCACGGGCCAGGTCTCGCCCGGCCTGGACGGCAGCGGCCAGTCCGATTACCACGCGTGGCTTGAGGGGCAGGGTGTCGAACTGCCGGAGCACTACGTTCGTCCCGGCGGAGACGGTGCAGGTTCGAAGCGGGCCGTGGCGCAGGCGAACCTTCCGGAAGAACTGACGCAGGCTAGCTTCGTCGGTGATATCACAACGAAGTTCCTACGTGACGAATCTGATAAACCGTTCCTGCTATTTACGAACTTCTTCGAGCCACACCCACCATACAGCGGCCCACTCGGCGATTTGTACGACCCCGCAACTCTGCCAGTTGGACCTGACTTCATGCGTTCACCAGAAGGCCACTCGCTGTTCAATCGCTCTCGCTCAGAGTTCTACCTGGCGGGCGAGCATCGTGAGGACTCAGTCGCCGGGTGTGACCACCACGATCTCCACGGCGAGGACGGATGGCGAGCGCTGCGCGCCAACTACATGGCCAACATCACGCTGGTGGACCGTCAGATTGGCCGGATAATGGAGGCGCTTGAGGAGTCAGGTCACGCCGATGACACGATCGTGGTCTTCACAAGCGACCACGGCGACATGCTTGGCGACCACGGCCTGTTGGAGAAGCGGGCGTTTTATGACGGATCCGCTCGGGTGCCGCTGCTAATGCGCGTGCCGTGGATGTCAGAAGGCCAGACTCGTATACCGGGGAGTATCGGACAAATCGATCTCGTACCAACGTTGCTGGACCTTGTAGGGGAGTCGATCCCAGATCACCTGCAGGGGGATAGTAAGGCGTCGGTACTGCGGGGTGAAACGACCCTCGAAAACAACGACGTGTTCGTGCAGTGGAACGGCAAGGGAGACCGCGATCTCGGGACTCCAACCATCAACGAAATGATCGCCCTCCCGCGCCGGACCATAGTTTCAGGTGACCGCTGGAAATTGAACCTGTGTGATGGTGACGACGGAGAACTGTTCGACCTCACTGCAGACCCGCATGAGCTGAGGAATCTATTTACGGATCTCAGTCAAAGTGAGCGGATAGGCTCAATGGTGGAGCGCCTACGCGCGTGGCAGGAAGAGACCGGCGACACAGCGCCGTTGCCGGTGGTGTAGAGGTTTGCTTCCTTCTCACCCGGTGGAGGAGGGCTGGGGTAAGGGAGGCAAAGTTCTCCACGATCGATAGTGTGTCCTCTGTCCAAACTCTTCGTGAAGATGCTGATCGCCATCTTCAGGCCGTCCGGCTAGCTCGGGAACGGCGTCGAACCAGACGACATCTGGAAGCAGTGATCGAGAGACCCGATCTCTGGCGTCACCGGCAACTTCAAATCAGTCGGGCCTTCAGGCGCGAACTTGCGGCCCGTCGACACCATACTGTCGTCAAGCTCCCACACAATCTAGTGCCCGTCAGCTGCCCTTCGATGGCCTTGGGGTTGGCCTAGTCATTTCAGGCATTGTTCTCCAGGAACTCGACCCAATTTCCGTCCGGGTCTTCGACCATCGAGATCCGCACACCCGGCCGCACATCGCGTGGCTCTACAGCCACCGTGTATCCGGCCGATCTGCACTTGTCCGTTATCGCTTCCAGATCTGGAACAGTGATCGTCCAGTAGCGGATGCCGGTCGCTCCGCCCGGACCACCGGTGTGGTCTGCGTTCTCGGACACCACGTCATGCTTCACTATCTTCACCAGAGTGGTGCCGCACATGAGGCGATGCATCGTCCCACCGGCGACCGGAGTGTCTGCGACGTGCTCGAATCCCAGGGTGTCTCGGTAAAACTTCAGCGCCGTATCGGCATCCTTAACCACGATGCCGATATCGATGGAGTCCTTGCCCAGTTCGATGCTCATATTGCTCGCTTTTCTCGATCTTCAGATTTCAGCGGATTTGCGTAGCGGAATTTCCTGCGATTAACGGCCCCGAAGCTCTGGTGCGACGCCCACATTCGCCTGTTCCATAGCGCACCCATTCAGGACCATGCCCATCATGATGTAGTAACCGATGGTCATTAGCGTTTCGATCAGGAGTTGCTCACCAAGCTCAGCACGGGCTGAGGCGAAGGTCTCGTCGGAGAGGGCGCGATCAGTGACCAACTCACGGCCCACTTCGATGATGATCCGTTCCCTGCCGCTGCACACGGAAAGGTCGCCTCCGGAACGTATCGCCTCGATCACTTCCGGCGATACACCAACATCGAGCGCTAGTATGGAATGGGCGCTCCAGACGTAAGGAATATGGAACTCACTGGAAGCAACGAGAGAAGCGATTTCGTAATCGTGCTTCGACATGTTGGCGCGAAGCTGGTCATTTAGCGCCGTCGAAAGGGAGCCGATTTTCGGGGAATACATGATCATCGACTGGGGAGCGTTTATTCGACCCCGGGAACCGACGACCAGATCAAACTCGGCCACTCCTTCCGGAGATACCTGG
>CAUZKS010000179.1:0-4645 GCA_963580625.1 Dehalococcoidia bacterium
CCTACGTATAATCCCGACCACCAGACGAGCCGGTTCAACACTGATCCGGGCAGTCCAGGCGACTTCCTTAGAAAACCCAGAGTAGATGGTCCAATCCAGGGACAATGTAATTTGAAGGTATTTCTGGCAGCTCCACGAGGCTTTTGTGCTGGAGTCGTACGCGCCGTAGACATAGTCGAGATCGCGCTCCAACGCTACGGAAAACCCGTCTACGTCAAGCACGAAATCGTCCACAATCCACATGTCGTCGCCGATCTTGAAGCCCAGGGCGCAATCACAGTCGAAACGGTTGACCAGATCCCTGAAGGTTCGATCGTCGTCTTCTCGGCACATGGCTCCCCGCCATCTGATTTCGAGGCCGCCGAGAAGCGCTCTCTACGTGTAGTTGACGCCACATGCCCGCTCGTTACCCGTGTCCACAACGAGGCCAAAAAATACCTGAACGAAGGTAAAAAGATCATCCTAGTTGGACATCGTGGGCACCAGGAGGTCAAAGGAACGACCGGCCATGGTGAAATGGCCCTGATGGACGATCAGGAGGATCCACAGCCGCCAGACTGGGATAGCGACACGGAAGTCGCCGTGTTAACGCAGACGACACTGTCTGTGGACGATACGGCTGCGATGGTTAACCGCATCAGTTCCAAATTCAGTAACGTGACGATTCGGAACGACATCTGCTACGCCACTACCAACCGCCAGTCCGCGGTCAAGGAACTGGCGACGATGGTCGAGGTGGTCCTCGTTGTCGGCTCCCAGACGAGTTCAAACTGCCGAAGACTCCGGGAAGTCGCAGAACGCGCCGGCGTTCCCGCATATCTCATCAACGGGCCAGATGAACTGGATATGGCCTGGTTTGAAGGCGTCTCGCGGGTCGGTGTTAGCAGCGGCGCATCGACGCCTGAGTCGCTCGTGCGGGCTGTCTGCGATACCCTCGATCCGGACGAGGTGAAGCACCTTGGTCTTGCAAGCGAGGACATCGAATTCACATTGCCCGCAGAGATGCGTGACGCCGTGCCGCCCAGGCAGTCAAGCTCGTGGGCCACAAGCAGCGCAGGAGACGAATAATCAGCGCGGCTGAAGCTCGCACGGGGAGTTACGTTTGAAGATCACTGACGTTGAGTGCTTGGTGCTGGACGGCGATTACCCGTTCGTCATCGTTAGTACCGACGAGGGGATCACAGGGTACGGGGAGTGTTTCCGGCGTTCACCCGAAGTGTCACGTGCGGCGATCGACACGGTGTTTCGTCCGCTGGTGATCGGTAAAGATCCCTTTCAGACGGAGGCGATCTTTGACTCGATGCTGAAAGCGGGCTCGGTAAGTGGCCCTCCCGGCGCCCTTCTTACGGCGGCTTCCGGCATCGACATCGCGCTGTGGGACATCAAGGGCAAGGCGCTTGGAGTGCCGATTTATGAACTGCTCGGTGGCATGAGGCCCGGACGGGAGAAGATCCGGATGTACGCAAGTTCGCTCCTCCGTGATCTATCTCCGATCGACGAGGCGAGACGGGCTGCCGGGTTCCAGGAGCGCGGGTTCACCGGGTACAAGATGCACTCCGCAGTGCCCGGAGCCATTGACCACCCGGCTGATCAAACCGTGGAATCCGTGCGGGAGATGCGTGCGGCGACCGGGGGGCAATTCGATATCCTTGTCGATGTGAACAGCGCTTATTCGGTGCACCACGCGATAGAGATTGGTAAGCAGCTTGAAGATTATGGCGTGTTCCACTTCGAAGAGCCGGTACTGGTGCACGACCTCGCTGGTCTGGCGAAGGTGGCGGATGCGCTCACCATCCCCATCGCATCAGGCGAGAACGCCTACAACCGCTGGATGATTCGCGATCTGATCGTGAACGGAAGGCCGGATATCGTGCAGCCGGACGTGGTCAAGATCGGCGGCATATCGGAGCTGATCAAAGTTGGAAACGTGGCGAACGCTTTTGGTGTACCTATGACGGTCCACAACACCCAGCCGATCATCTCAACGGCGGCGCACCTTCACTGGATCGCGACCCGGAACGATGTCCCGTATGCCCAGGAGTACAACATCGAACCTGTGTCTATCCGTGACGACCGGCCGATCCTCAAGACACCGCTGGAGGTGGTGGACGGCCACATCACTGTTCCCACGGGCCCGGGCCTTGGGTTGGAGTTCGATGAGGACGAGATTCGCCGTTGGGCGGAGAAAACTGGCCGAAGTTCTCTCTAACTAAGCCGTTACTGGTCTCGGAGCGGCGGATTCCGGTCTTCCCACTCACCGCCCGCTGCATCCTTGGGTTCGTATCCTAGAATTTCCCGAGCTCGATCTATGGAAAAGATCTTCCACCTGTTGTTCGATGTAACGTACGTGACCGCGTAGCGCAACGAATCCGGGGCGTCGATCGCCTTCGCTACGGCCTGCGCCGTGTCCTGGTGACTCAACCAGAGCGATAGTGCAAACGGCGAGAAACTCGGGTCGTCGTCCGATATCACCCAGCCTATGCGAAGGTGAATTGAACTCAGGCCGTGATAATCGTCGTAGTAACTGCCAAGTGCTTCGCCAAACGCCTTTGAGACGCCGTAATAGCCGTCCGGCCGGATGCGATCATCCTCATTGACCAATCGGTAACCTGGTTCAAGTTCATCAAACCGGCCCTCTGCGATCAACTTCCAAGGATCGTCAAGATAAAAACCACCCTGGGAGTGGTTGGAGCTGGCGAACACCACCCGTTTTACACCGGCACGCTTCGCCGCCTCAAAGACGTTGTAGGTGGCAACAATGTTGTTATGGAGCGTGGACGACCACTCGCTGTAGGCCCTACGATCGGCGGCAAGGTGGACGACGGTGTGCTGACCCTCGAACGCCGGGATAATGGCGTCCATGTCCGAGAGATCACCAACGAAGGACGGAATCCCTTCCGCCTCTTTTAGATCAAGCGAATATAAGCTGTATCGATCCGAGAGACGATCACGTAGGACTTCACCTATGAGTCCGGCGCCGCCGGTGATCAGGACCTTTTTCAGTTCAACCATGTCGTCTCCATCAATAAATCGCTCAGACGGTCGAATACCCGGGCACTGCCGCATCAACACGTGCGCCCTAATACAAAGGTGGGCGCACAAATGTAGCACCGGGGCGCTTCGATGAGGCGGATCGTTCTCTTCGCTCTGCTGACCATCGCTGCGTGTTCAGTTAGCGGGATTGATGGCTTTGTGAACAACCCGGGGTGTGAATCCATTGCCAAACGCCTGACGAAAGAGCCGCTCAGGGAAGCAAGAATTGGCCTTGTAAGTGGCGACACAACGAGGATGGTCGACGTCGAGGTCGCCGATGAGCCTGGTTCTCAATCGCGCGGCCTGATGTGCCGGACGAATGTGGCATACGGTACCGGGATGTTGTTCGAGTTCAACGGACTCGCTGCGGGACCGTTCTGGATGTTCAACACCTACGTCCCGTTGGACATCATCTATTTCAATAGATCCGGAGGCGTCGCCGGTACGGCAGTCATGCTGCCCTGCCCCAACGAGAGCGGTCAATCCGAGAGCGCCTGGCGTGATCGTTGTCTCGATGAGGCGGCCGAGTACGATCCGGGCAAACCCTACACCAACGCCGTTGAGCTACCCGGGGGCTGGCTGCTATCAGAGGGATTGGCTATCGATTCGTTGCCCAAGGACCTGCAGTTGCAAAAGTTCGTCGCAGTTACTCGGTAAGCCGTTCTTCCAACCAGGATTCCATATACGAATGATCGACATGCCCCCGGCCAGTGTTCAAGTACAACTCCCCCGATCCACCAAGCCTCGAAATAAGCGGCGATGCGATATCTCTATCCCATTGTGGGCATGCCACCAACATTTCTCCGCTGTATTCCGGCACGAAACTGAGCGGATCGAAGAAAATGAGCGTCTCAGAGACCTTTGCTGATCTATCAGGATGGGATCGGACGAAGTCGTTCAGCTCCTCAAGTGGATAGTAGTTCGGCCATGAGTTCCTGCCGTTGGCGCCACGCAGGATCAGCGGAGCGGACATTAATACCGCCTTCACTGTGTCCGATCGCATCGAAGCCGCTATTAGACCCGGTTCACTTCCGGCGATCCCGAGCTTCCCTGCGTCTACTTCCGCGCGACCGGTGAGCCATTCGAGACCCGTAAGCACGTCGGCGACGATATCCCTGTACCGGTAAGTGGAACTATTCTCGATTCCATCTGTAAGTAATCCAGGATATTGCGCCGCGTACTCTTCATCGGCCAGCCGTTGACCTCGGTGTACAAGGGTCAGAACGGCGTAACGTTGCCTTCGCTCATACGGCGATATATGCACGACGCTCGCGTAGCCCGGTGCTTCCAACAATCCCGGGAATGGCCCGTCACCAGTCGGGACCGAGAAGTAACCGAAAATGCTGCCATCACCGATGGACGGGAGGCGGAGTGTGTATGTCGTGGAACCTTCTGTGGAACGCAGCGGCAACAGCTCAAGCGTCACATCATCGAAAGAGAGTCCCCTGACTTGACTGTCCACCTCGGCCCAGAACTTTGAAAAATCCTCGTCCGCCACGGCGGCCGATTCAGGCACGATCTTGGGCGCGTCATCTGTGACAGCTATGGGCTTCAACCGCAGCGACAGGAAGTCCTCAACAACTTCGTTGTGGCCAGCAGTTGCGCCTGCGAC
>CAUZKS010000180.1:0-4643 GCA_963580625.1 Dehalococcoidia bacterium
ACTCCGGCGGCCCGCTGCTCAACAGGCACGGCGAGGTGATTGGAATCAACGCCCAGATCCGCAGCGACAGCCGACAAAACTCGGGCGTCGGGTTTGCCGTGCCGATAAACATCGCAAAGCTGGTCGTGCCGGACCTGATTGAGAACGGAGAGTTCGTCTACGCATGGCTCGGCGTGTCCGGTCATGACGTTAGCCGGATCCTGGCGCTCGGGCTTGATCTGCCGGACGGGACGCAGGGCGCATACATCTCGCAGGTGATCTCGGACGGACCGGCGGAGGACGCAGGACTGAATGATGCAAACCGTACGATCAGGGTTGACGGCCAGCCGATAGACGTCGGTGGAGACACCGTGGTCGGGATCGACGGAACACCGATCCGCAGCATGGCGGACCTCATTTCGTACCTGACCAGCAACACCCGACCCGGAGACACGGTCACGCTCGAGGTGCTTGAAGACGGCGGCGACAGGGTCGAAAAAGACGTGAAACTCGGGGTGAGACCGTAGACGACATTTGTGATAAAAGTCGCAATCGCTCTTCTACGGGTTTACACTCGAATCAAGATGTCTATGAAGAAGAAGACCGCCATATTCTGCGCCTGTCCGTGTTGTCGGGCCCCAGAGGGGGAGCCGTCCTGACGTAACGCGCAATGCGCAATGCGCAATGCGCAACGGATGTTTACTCAAACCCCTCGACGACCAGTCCGGTCTCGGGGGGTTTTTTTTGGACGAAGAGTCTCCAGAGGAAACCTTGACGAAGCGAATTAAACAACCGTCAGTCGGCAGGCTGGCAGAGATCAACGAGAAGCTTGAAGGCGCCTCGCCTCAAGAGATTCTGCTGTGGGCGCACGAAGAGCTCGGCAACGATATCGCCCTGATGTCCAGCTTCGGGTTGGAGGACATGGCGCTGCTGGACATGTTCTGGCGAATCACACAGAACGCCCGTGTGATGACGCTGGACACCCTCCGACTTCCCACCGAGACCTACACGCTGTTCGACCAGGCGAGCGCCCGCTACGGCATCAAGATCGAGGCGTTCTACCCGGACATGGATGAGGTGCGGTCGATGGTCGAGCAGCGTGGCTACAACCTCTTTTACAAGGGCATAGACAACCGAAAGATGTGCTGCGGCATCCGCAAGGTAGAGCCGTTCGGCCGCGCCCTGAACTCTGTAAACGGCTGGATCACGGGGCTGCGACGGGATCAGGGCATGGAGCGGCGCAGCATCGACATCGTCGAGTGGGACGCCGCCCACGACTCGTACAAGATCAGCCCTCTCGCCGATTGGACCTTCGAGCAGGTGCAGGAATACATCGCCGAGTTCTCGGTGCCGTACAACGAACTACACGACAAAGGCTTCCCGAGCCTAGGCTGCCAGCCATGCACACGGGCGGTGGAGCCGGGCGAGGACATCCGCGCCGGCCGCTGGTGGTGGGAGAGCGACCCGGACGCCAAGGAGTGCGGACTTCATCTTGTTGCTCCCGCAACGAAGTAATTAACTACATGAACGCCACTATCCCAGTAACCCCATCACTCCCGGACACGGGCCAGCTCCGTGAGCTGGAGTCCGAGTCGATCCATATCATTCGCGAAGGGATCGCCGAGTTTGATCGGCCTGCCCTCCTGTTCTCGGGCGGCAAAGATTCGATCGTCATGCTCCACCTCGCCATGAAGGCGATGGCGCCAGCAAGACTGCCGATACCCGTGGTGCATATCGACACCGGTCACAACTTTCCGGAGGTCATAGATTACAGGGACCGGACCGTGGAGCGGCTTGGCCTGGAACTGATCGTTGGATCCGTCCCGGACGCTATCGCGAACGGACGGATACAGGAGAATTCCGGCGCCGGCACATCACGAAACAGGCTACAGACGCCGGTGCTGTTGGACGCGATTCGTGATAACAACTTTGGCGCGGCTTATGGAGGTGCCCGGCGGGACGAGGAGCGATCTCGGGCCAAGGAACGCGTCTACTCGTTCCGGGACGAGTTCGGGCAATGGGACCCGAAGAATCAGCGGCCGGAGTTGTGGAATCTGTTCAATGGCTTCATCCACCCGGGCCAGCACATCCGCGTGTTCCCGATCTCGAACTGGACCGAGCTGGATATCTGGCAGTACATCTCAGACCAGCGAATAGAGCTCCCGTCCATCTACTTCGCCCACAAGCGAGAGGTGTTCGAGCGAAACGGCATGCTCATGGCGGTTTCCGAGTTCTTGAAGCCGGGACCGGGCGAGACGGTAAGCACACGCTCCGTTCGATTCCGCACGGTTGGCGATATGACGGTCACGGCGGCGGAGCCATCAACGGCAACGACGCTGGACAATGTGATCACCGAAATCGCGGCATCACGCACTTCCGAACGTGGCGCAAGTCGCGCGGACGACCGCACTTCTGAAGCGGCGATGGAAGACCGCAAGCGTGAGGGCTACTTCTGATGGAGTTGCTTCGACTCGCGACCGCCGGCTCTGTCGACGACGGCAAAAGCACGCTTATCGGACGATTGCTCTACGACTCCAAGGCAATCTACGACGATGTGCTTGAGTCGGCCGAAGAGGTCAGCAAGAGGCAGAGCGACCAATACCTGAACCTCGCCCTGCTCACAGACGGGTTGAGGGCCGAGCGCGAACAGGGCATCACAATCGACGTGGCGTACCGTTATTTCGCCACTCCCAAGCGCAAATTCATCCTTGCAGACACGCCGGGCCACGTTCAGTACACCCGGAACATGGTCACCGGGGCTTCCACGGCGGACATGGCGCTGATCATCATCGACGCACGGAACGGGGTTGTTGAACAGTCTCGCCGGCACGCTGTGATCGCGGCCTTGCTTGGCATCCGGCGTATCGCCGTCTGCGTGAACAAGATGGACCTCGTCAACTACGACCAGGACCGATTTGATTCGATCCAGAACGAGTTTCAGGAACTGCTTGAAGGTTTAAACGTACACGGCTCACGGTTCTTCCCGATCTCGGCGCTCGAGGGCGACAACGTTGTCACGGGTTCTGACCACATGCCCTGGTACACCGACGGCCCTCTTCTGGCCTATCTGGAAGATGTGGACACCAACGAACAGATCGAAGAGAGATCATTACGGTTGCCTGTGCAATACGTGATACGGCCGTTCCGGCATGAGTATCACGATTACCGCAGCTACGCCGGGACAATCGCCGATGGCAGTGTCCGGGTCGGACAGGATGTGGAGATCTTGCCCTCCGGTAAGATATCGCAGATCGTGGCCATCGAGACCCCGGACGGAGAGGCGCAGGAGGCGTCTAACGGCATGGCGGTTTCGGTACGCCTTGCTGACGATTTCGATGTCTCACGCGGCGATATGATTAGCGCCTTTGCCAATATGCCTCGGACCACTCAGACCTTCGATGCGACCGTCTGCTGGATGAGCGATTCGGCACGACTAACGCAGGGAGCGATGCTGCGCATCAAGCACACGACACGCACTGCAAAGGCGATGATCACCGGGCTCGACTGCCAGATAGACATCAACACTCTCTCCGCGGCGCCCAGGTCCACGTCACTTGGCCTTAACGATATCGGCCGCGTGTCCATCCGCACCAGCACCCCGCTTGTGTGCGATGACTACACGTACAACCGGACGACGGGTAGCTTCATCCTGATAGACGAATCGACCAACGAAACGGTCGCTGCGGGGATGATCGGTACGCCCGGGTTTGGCGATTTTGGCCAAGTCTAGCGAGTCCTAACGGGCACTCAGGGTAAACAGCATTCAACGTTACGGCCCACCAATATGGGGTCACGTGCACATCCGCGTACACACATACCGCGTGGTACTCCAACGTTCGCTGTCTGAGCCGCCCGATGGGGTAGGTTCACCCTAGGTGGAAGCTTAAGTATGAGATGTTGCACCTCATCAGCCTGATCGGCTTTGTGCTGAACGTGCACTGGGCAAAGCTTTCGGGTCTGCCGGCCACCGACAGGGACGCCGAGGTGGATGTCGATAGCGACGATGAGGTAGACGAACCAGATTCCCCCACGCGGTCGGCCAATAACGGCCGGGGCGTAGCAGACAGGTTTTTCGTGCCCCAGACCGAGTCCATAAACTCCGCGATCATGACGTTTCTGAAAGCCCGCTCCGGGCGTACACTTCCGTCCGCCCCGGCTTTTAACGCCCTTCATTCAGGAACGCCCACAATGATCGTTGACGTCCACACCCACCTGCCCACCCACCGAGACACTGTCCCGGACTCCGACCGAACGTCCGAGGACATGATGCGTTCCGGCGATGAAGTGTCGATGACGAACTCGATCGCTGATTACCTGTGCGCTATGGAGCCGGTCGACAAGACTTTCGCGTTTGGCATAGCCCCGCGCCCATGGGGGTCAGAGCGAGAGATTATCGATGGCTCGGGCGATCTCACTGACGGCGAGAAGAACCACAATGATGTCGCCGCTGAGTTGCACAAAGCCGCACCCGACAAAGTGATTCCGTTTATGTCGCTTCATCCGATGGATCCGGGGATGAACGACGAGTACGACCGGGCGGTGGGGGATCTTGGGTGCAAGGGGATCAAACTCGGTCCCAACTATCAGGACTTTGACCCGGTTGGCGAGGCCGCATTTAAGCTATACGCCCGTCTTGAGGCGGATGGGTTGCCGATCGTTTTCCA
>CAUZKS010000181.1:0-4620 GCA_963580625.1 Dehalococcoidia bacterium
CCATCGTTGGTCGGGCGCCTACGCTTCCAACCGACTTGTGTACTGAGACACCCAGTCAAAGTCGACAAAATCAACGTAGGCGTCCATGAGCGCCTTCGTGATCGGGCCTGGCGTCGTGCCGTCTGCTATGGGCTTTCCGTTCACGGTCCTGACGCCGCATATGCAGAGGCTTGTAGAGGTCAGAAATACCTCGTCAGCGACATATGCATCGAACGGATCGATATCGTCCTCAACCACCGGGATGCCCAGTCCTTTGGCGAGATCCATCACCGTCTCACGGCTGATTCCGCCAAGCACGAACTGTGATCGCGGGGTGTGGATGACTCCGTCTTTGACGGTAAAGAAATTGGAGCCGATGCCCTCCGCAAAATTGCCCTGCATGTCCAGCAGAATGGCCCACGCGGCCGGGTTATACGCCTTCGCCTCAAGGTCGCCCATGATCAGGTTCAGGTAGTTGTGTGACTTGGCTCTGGGACTCAACGACTCTGGCGGCGTGCGTCGTACAGAGGGCACGATCACGTCAATGCCGTCTTTGAACAACGGAGCTCGTGCCTTCAGAGGGAGTGGCGTGCACTCGATAACCACCGTGGCGCCTTCGTGCTCCCACATGTCGCCACCAACGATGTCCGTTCCGCGACTGACTCGCTGACCGACCCAGTAGTCCTCGGTCTCGTCGATCAAAGGCAGGTTCGCCTCAAGAACCTCCATGGACTTATCGATCATCTCTTTCTCGGTCATGCCGGGATCGAGCTGAAAGTACCTGAGTGTGTTTGAGAACCGGGCGATGTGCTCTTCTAGCTTAAAAATCTTGTGTCCAAAGGTGCGCGTCATATCAAACGCGCCATCGCCATACTTGAAACTTCGGTCTCGGAACGAGACGAGGGCTTTGCTCTCGGGGACGATCTCGCCGTTGAAATAAGCGACGCGTTCTTTTGTAGTCGTGGTCATGGAATCCCCTTTAGTTATGGGAGACAAGATGCCGGGACGCACGTGCGGATGCGCGCGCGTGTTTGTGACAGCGGCGATATTAGGCGCGGCGAGGCGGCCGGGCAACTGGCCCGTGGGCCAGAATTTAGCGTTCGTAGACCAGATTAAGTCGATAGCCCACACCGCGTTCGTTAGCGATGGGATCAAACCCCGGGGCGACCGCCCCGAATTTAGATCGTATGCGCTGCACGTGAACCTTCAGGTAGTCGCTCTCACCGACATAGGTCGGTCCCCAGACGGTTCTTAGCAGTTTTTCGTGCGAGACAACGTGTGGGTAGCCCTGGACGAACTGGGCCAGCAACTTGTACTCCAGAGGCGTGAGCGGGACTTTCTCACTCCCGTAAGTTACTTCATGTGCGGCGAAATCGAACCGCAAACCTTCTTCCTCGAAGGGCTCTTGTTCCGATATGTCAGTAACTCGCTGAGTGCGGCGTAACACGGCGCTAAGTCTGGCCAGCAACTCCATAGGTGCAAAGGGCTTCGTGATGTAGTCGTCGGCGCCGAACTCGAGGCCTTCGACCTTGTCCATGTGTCCGTCACGCGCAGTCAGCATCACGACGGGGACTTCTGATGACTTGCGTATCGTACGCATCACATCGAATCCGGACATGTCCGGCAGGCCGACATCCAGAACGATGATGTCTGGATGCTTACGGTGCACGTGCTCGATGGCGGCGCGCCCGTCGGCTGCTTCGATGATTTCAGCGTCAGGCCACTTGACACTGACCACCGCGGTTACTGCTTCTGCAATGTCCGGGTCGTCATCGACTACCAGAACCCTCATGATCCCTCCCGTCCGTCCCCAGCGCCACGATAATCCTCGGCGTTCCCGGAGCTTGTGACGAAAAACGTAACATGATCCAGAAATTCATGCTTGGGCGGTGCCAATTATTCCCCGATCACGGTCCCGCTTCCCAAACGTGGCACCCCCACGCACTGACGATGGCTTGTTTGAGAGATTTCAGGCCTGGACGATCTACCGCTACTTCGATATTCGGCAACCGGCGTCGTAATCCGTCGGCGAAGTTACAACGCTTGATGAATCCCTCCAGTACATGGCGATCTCCGCCGATTGCGATAGCGTCCAGATCACGCTCAAACGGGCCTATCCTGTCCAGTGCGGTCTTGCACAACTTGTCGTATAACCGCGCGATCCAGACCTCACGGTTGCGCTCAAATCTACGTTGGGATTGACCGCCTTTACGATGCCGGCCTTTTACGTAGCGGGTCCCCGTTTTGCTCGAGACCAGATTTTCATCCTTAGCGACCCCCACCGCAAATGAACCGAGTCTTAACAGGATGAATGCAATCGTGCGGTGCCTGGTGAGGGATTCGACGAGTGGGGCAAAGTACGGGGCGTGAGCCATACGATCGCCGTCGTCGATGTCGATCGCGAAAGGCGCGCCGAACGCGGCCTGTCCGGAGGGCCAGCTCACCAGAACTAGTCCGTTTGGTGAGCTCAAGGCAGCAGTCGGAAGCCATTCCCACCCCGGAATTATTCCGGGATGGGGCGCTATGTAAAGCGTGTCGGTGACAGAGCCGGTGCTTATATTTAAATCCTCGAGATAGTTGATCAACCGTGACCTGGTCAGGAAGCGCTCACGATAAGACTGATTTGTCTTTGTCATCGCTCACGCATCGTGTATTACAGCGTCCAGTGCCTACCACGGGCTTCTACGGTTGATTGGTCGAGATTCGCGCCAAGTCCTGGGCCGTCAGGTATGTATATTCGACCGGACTCAATTCGCTCTGCCGGTTCCAGAACCGATGGTCGCCAGTCGACCTCGCCCCATGCGTGCTCCAGCGGACGTGTTCCGACAAAAGCCGCCGTGACGTGTGCGCTGGCCAACTGTGACGCAGGACCCGATGGCGAGTGCATCGAGACAGACCCTGGGGCGATCCCTTCCAGTATCCGGCCGATCTCGACGGCTTCACCCGCGCCTCCACAGAACTTGATGTCCGGCATAACGACGTCCATCACGTGGCCCTCGATGATTCGCCGGAAAAGACCGACCCCGTACCCAGATTCAGCGCCCGCGATATCCATCGTGGCCCTCTCGCGAATGCGCTTCATCACATCTGGCTGCTCGATTCCGTCCACCGCTTCTTCGTACCAGGCGACGTTTGACTCTCGGAGGGAGATTTCGAGAGCAATCCCGGAGTCCAGGTCAAACCGGTTGTGGCAGTCAACAAACAGCGACACATCGGGTCCGATGGCCTCTCGAACCGCGACGATGCGGTCGATCCCTGATCTGGCCGCCTCCGGCAGCCCTGGCTCCTCGAACGGGGAGCGCGCCTCATCAAACGGGGCGCACTTCACGACCTCATAGCCGCGCCTGATCGCCTCACGTGCTGCCGCGGCGAACGCCTCTGGCGATCTGTCCCTTGGACCGTCATCATCGGGCAGCATGGATCGATTCATGTTGCCGTAGAGCTGTACAGATTCGGTTCGCTGTCCGCCGAGGAACTCGCCAAGACTGACACCCGATCGCCGAGCCTGCGCGTCAGCTATGGCCGTCCGAAGTGCGCTCACTGCGGTGGCCCTGGTGCGGTCAGCTTCCAGTTCTTCGACAGTCAGGCCTAATTGTGCGGTGACATCAGACTCACTAACTGGCGGCGAGAGCCTGAGGCGTTCCGCATATTGAGCAGTCAACCCAGCGATCTCGGTCGTCGCACCGGGACCGGCCAGTTCCGCCAGGCCAGTGTTCCCGTCGTCGTCCGTGATCTCGACGAACACCCACTGGTGTGACCCGTGGACGTGGAACGATGTGAACTCAACCCGGGCGATGTTGAATGGCGTATCGCTCTCGGTACTCAACTGTCTTCCGTGCTTCTCAAATTACTTGTTGACCGGGCGCGTACGGTATCTATGGTGGTCATATCATCGGGTCAGCGCCGCAGCCAGCCGCTCAGACTCACGTTCCCGCAATGCGACGTTAATTCGAAGTCGTTCGAGATGCTGAGACAGCGTTAACGCGCCCTGCGGCACCTCGTGCTCCTCGAAGAACGCCATCACCTTGTCGGCTATCTCTGGCCTCGATAGAGACCGAATACCGGACAGCATCCGGACGATCGAATTCGACGGGAAGACTTCGTTGATTGTGTCCCAGTTGTCCTTGATGAACGCCCATGCCTGTGGCCCGTTCTCACGGTTCACCATGCAACCGGCCAGCAAGTATGGCGCGTCCTGCGTTCGAATCTCTCCGCTCAAGGTCATCGCCAGTGTTCGTGACATCTGCTCCGAACTCGGGAACCCCACAAGTGTGCGCAGGTAGCGTTGCTCCTCCTGAGGGTCCAGCGGCGACTTGAAGCGCTGGAAGAAAGTGTCGTAATCAGCGTCCGAGCCTCCGTTCGCCACGACGCCGGTGACAGCTGCGGCCACGTTTGCGTCGATGCTGCCCGGATCCTCTAGATAACGAGCGTGCAGCCCTCGGGCGCGGTCTTGGGCATTTTGATCGTTCCCAGTAACGGCGAGTGCCCTGATAAGCGTTCCGCGCAGCTCTAGGTCTCTGGAAGTCTGGCCCCCTGAAGGCTCCCATCCGATCCGGTCAAGCGCCGGTCCCACCAGATCCCGCACAACGGAACGCAAGGCGCCCCGGCCTTCGCCCTCAAGCAATCGATCGAGAGCAGCCA
>CAUZKS010000182.1:0-4613 GCA_963580625.1 Dehalococcoidia bacterium
AGGCCTCGGCCATTGTTTTCTGCTGTGGGTACCGTGCAGACGCCACAACCTTTCGCGCTCCATTCGCCCGGGCGGCTGCGATCGCCGCAAGCCCGATCGTTGCCGATCCGACCACCGCAACGGTATCGCCTCCACGCATTCCACCCCAGCGCACCGCATGCACCGAAACGGCGAGCGGTTCAACAAGCGCACCCTCCTCCCAGGACATGTTGTCAGAGAGCTTGTGCAGACCGAGAGGAGTTCGGGTCATATACTCGGCAAACGCGCCGCCTGACTCTTCGGCCATGTCGATGCAGTGCGGGTACTGGCCGGTGCGGCAGAAGTAGCAGGCTTGACAGGCCTTCCCGGAGCCGGTCGCTTCAATAGCCACGCGGTCGC
This sequence comes from Dehalococcoidia bacterium, assembly GCA_963580625.1. Lineage (GTDB taxonomy): Bacteria > Chloroflexota > Dehalococcoidia > Lucifugimonadales > Lucifugimonadaceae. The sequence goes on from CAUZKS010000182.1 coordinate 379, forward strand.
CAGGTTGAATTCGGATCTCGCCTGGCGGAACTTCAATCACCTCTCCCGCAGGCTCGTGGCCAGAGGGAAGCGTCTGTGGATCCGTTCGCTCGTTGTTCATGTGGAGGTCACCCCCACATATGCCCATCTGCTTCATTGCGATCAGGGCCGAGCCCGGGAATCGCTCCGGCATCGGAATTTGATGGATGCTTACGATTCCGTTGCCGTCATCCAGTGCGGCGCGCATCGTGTCAGACATGGGAGCTCCTCGTATATGTGTGATAGGTCGAAGGTGTGCCTAGTTGCTTCGGGCCTTCTTCGCTGCGGCAAGTACATCGGGCGAAACCCGTACCTTCATCGTGAGGGCAAGAAATGAAAGCGTCTTGCCATGGCCGTCTAGATTCAGGCTGTTATTGACGCCACCCTGCAGAGCATTTTCGATAACGAAGTTGAAGGCACCTAGTTTCGGCAGTTCGTACCGACGCGCTTCCGTGGCGCCTCGATGCCGGAACATTTCGAACATCCTCGACTCGGTCACCTGTTCAGCGATCGGCGCATAGCCCGTCTCGTCATAAGGGATAACACTGAGCAATAAACGGTCGCCTTTGTCCCCTGTACGACCGTGCGCAATTTCATGAAGAGGGACCTCGATCAACGACTTAGACATCGTCTTCCGTCACCATCGATACTCTGGGCATAACGTCCCGGCGCGATACAAGGACCGAACCGGTCTTAACACGCTCGGTAATATTCCGCCGTACCCCTCCACCGCCCGCAGGACCGTTGCAATAGAGCGCTTGAACTTCACGCGCCACCGTCCAGGCAGTCGCCTCGTCGTTGGCGTTCGCGGCAGCACGCACCCGAACTTCCAGCGGTTCACCGTCGTAGGACCTGGTAAGTTCGCCGGAATCGCCGTCGTGGATGCTGACCGTTCCGATCAAATCCGTCCGAAGATCGCAATCAAGGTGCAGTAGATCGACTCGCTGGCGCAAGATATCTGCAGCCAGTCTGGCGCGGGCCAGGGCGTTCGGCCCCGCATAAGAGATCTCTCCCTCGCCGAGCCATCCGCCATCAACACTTACCGTGACCTTCAGCGTGTCCGGTGCCGCTTTGCCCTTGACTCCGCTTACACGAACCCGGTCAGGACCAACCTGCTGCAATTCGACTTCGGAAATATCCAGAATCACATCGGGGGTGAGGTAGTTAGACGGGTCATCGAGCTCATAAAGAATTTGCTCTTTAACGGTGCGTTCGTTCACAACGCCACCCGTGCCATCCGGCTTTGTTATTACAAAGCTACCGTCCTCTTGGACTTCCGCTATCGGGAATCCAAGATTGGCAAGATTCGTAACGTCTTTGAATCCGGGGTCGGCAAAATATCCTCCAGTGACCTGGGCGCCGCACTCCAGTAAGTGACCGACAAGCACGCCTGCGGCCATTTTGTCCCAATCTCCAACCTTCCACCCGAAATGCTGCATTAAAGGCCCGAGGGCCAGGGCCGAATCGGTAACCCGTCCGGTGACGACGATATGGGGTTCGAGATCAAGGGCATCGGCGATCGGTTCGGCACCAAGGTAGGCGTTTGCCGCCAATATCTCTGTGTTCGAAAGATCAACCGGCACCTCATCACCCCACTGTTCGGTCGCCACGTCTCGGATGACATCCCGGAGGTCGTCTCCCTCCACGACGGCGACCCTTAGGCCCTTGACGCCCAGTTCTTTAGCTAATTCATGAAGGCGCATTGCCGCACCCATCGGATTTGCTGCGCCAAAGTTGCCGATAACAGGAACCCCGTTCTCCACACAGCGTCTCAATACCGGGCCGACGAACCCGGCCAGGTCGGGCGTGTAGCCTCTCAGCGGATCTTTCCGAAGTTCGCGGTGCGCAAGTGCGAGGGTACGTTCCGCTAGGTTTTCATAAAAAAGCGCTGCAGGCTTTCCCGCGTCGATCAATGCGTTGGCGACGGGAATCCCGACATCCAGGCGATCGTCCGCAAAAGCGGCGGCGCCACCGATATGCATGTTTTCTATTGCCATAGAGTTCCCTTTGTTCCCGCCGTCCGGAATCAAAACACATCAATATTCAGAAGAGGGCGACAAAGCCAAGATCTGCGTGGTTCAAGTCGGATCAGGGGAGGGATTCGCATGCTATTCCGTCTCCGTCTCCATCAATCCGATGTGGGTCTTTTCCCGGGCCGCCGGCCGCCTCGTAGAATCTCTGCGCCCCGGTCTGAGTAATAAAATCGCTGCAATCGCGGTCAGGTCCAGCCGGGTCGAATCCCTGAGAATCGTCATCACTAGCCGCTACCCACAAGCACCCGGCTCGACTCTCCAGCGCGCTCTGTTCCAGTCCAATCAACACGTCTCTGTGCTGCCCATCCTGAGTCCAGGCGCGAGCATACCCACCTGCAACTAACTGTACGTCGATACTGTTTCCGGACGCGTCGTAGACGTAAGCGAGACGTCGATCAAAGCTGTCGGTAAGCCTCGGGCCGTCCTCCAACCTTACGTGGCTTCCTGCGAGCCTCTCCGTGGCTGCTGTGGCCTCTGAGAAGCACGCCTCCCCGCGCTCGGGAGTGTCAACGCCGTAGAAGCGGACACGTCCGATGTTTGTGTCGATGGTGTCGCCGTCGATCACCCGGTTGACGTCTACGAGCGGGCAATCCGGACAGTTAATTACGGTCTGCGGCGGTCCTAGCCCTATCGCAGGTGCTGATTGGGTAGGCGCGGCAGTCGAGTTGCCGCTAGAGCAGGCGACGAGTAGAGCGACGAACACAGTTGTGGCAATAGTGACGCGCATGTGTCACATGGTAGACCCGGAGAGGGCTTACTTCTTGAGGGTCGCTGGCGTTCTCCGTAGATAAAGACTGGTGTACATTCATGGTCACGCCGGAATGAATGCAACTGAGTTTAGTGTCTGGCCGTACACAGCAGCCTCGGAGGTCAGAAATGAAGCATGACAGCTACCAGGAATCGTGTTCGGTTTGCAGGACAAATGCCGAGGGGGTGCCAGGTCAAGGAGGTGTGATCTGGGAAGACGATTTGTGGTTCGTGCGTCATGCGCCTTCGCCATCCGGGTTGGCTGGCTGGACGATGCTCAATGCCCAGCGGCATGTACAGGGTCCGGCGCATTTCAATGATGAAGAAGCCGCTGCTTTCGGACCGGTTCTGCGTCACGTGACGCGTACATTGGAGGAAGTCACCGGTGCGCCACGCATTTACGTGGTCGCATTTGGCGAAAGCCATCCCCACATGCACTCGCACCTGATACCGCGATATTCGAACTTGCCGTCCGAACACACTGCCTTTGGCGTAGCTGATCTCATGCGCGGAGTAACGGCAGGGGATTTGGCAGGGGTACCAGAAGAGGATGCACTGGCGATGGCAGCAAAGATCAGTGATGCACTGAAGGCCAGCCCACCACCGTCATGACCTCCCTCATGTCCCTCCAACCTCTTCCGCTGTATTTGTGTGCCTGATCGGAACTAGTGCAGATGTTCCGGACTCCCCCCGTAATGTCCCAGTAGGGTGACGCGGACAAACCCCGTGCTCGTGACGCCCGGATCAATCGCAACCCACGAGGGTCTCCCAACGCGGTGGCGACAGATGTTTACCCATTGTGAGCCGAAATCAACCTACACTCGTAGTGCAACTGACTGAAAGATTTCTCAGCACGCCTCAGGCCTTCGGTCGGCGGCTACGGGTCGATTTAGTTAGATTCGCCTTTTACGAACCTATGAGGAGTGACTTATAGCGACCTCGAAGCCCCGGCCTGCGACGTCCGATTACGCAGATTTGAAACGCATACTTGCTGGCGCCGGTTTACGTGCGGCTCAGCCCCGTTTTTACATCCTGATGGCGACGTTTAATCTTATTGCCGTCACGGCGATCGTTGCACTTGCCCTCTGGTCGCCACATCCGGCTGTCTTGGTGCTTAGCGCTGTTCTCTTCGGGTTCATGATTACGCAAAACGGCATGCTGGGTCACGATGTGGCGCACCGGCAGGTGTTCCGCAAAGGAAAATCTGTCTCGGTGGCAGGGTGGATCCTTGGCAATGTGCTTATGGGTAACAGTTACTCGTGGTGGACCCGCAAGCACAACATCCACCACGCCAACCCCAACCACATCACCGAAGATCCTGACGCCAGCTACCCGATGCTTGCTATATTCCCGGAGCAGAAGGCGAGGCGGAGCTGGTATGTAATGCCGGTCATCGCCATACAGGCGTACATATATCCGGTTCTCGTGATGTTCATC
>CAUZKS010000183.1:0-4610 GCA_963580625.1 Dehalococcoidia bacterium
GACGCCTTTATGGTCGTGATTCGCCGGAAGCATGCACCGTCGTAAACAATGGTTCCCTGCGGAAGAAACTCGACCAACGAGCCCTGACCGGCGATCAACGTCGTCGTGGCCTCGGCGATCCGACCGGTAGAGCGGTAAACCTTCTCGGCCGCCTGTCCGGTCACCAACAAAGACGCGCTTTCAGTCGCCTCCAGCGTCACCTCAAGTCGATCGCCGCCTACGATTCCGCCCGAAGAATTAACGAGTACTGCGGTGAACGGTTCGCCCGACTCAGGCCGTGGAAACAACACCCTTAGTGGAGACTGCTGATACAGACGGCCGATGACGCTGCCATCCCCGTCAACGATTACTGAGAAATCCAGATGCCCATGAGTACGCGACGCTACAACGTCATGTTTTCCTGATTTTATCGCTGTCGATTCCACCGGTCTTCGGCGCCTCTCGTATCAGTGGGGTTGGACAACAATGTCCGGAGAACCGATGTTCGACCGTTCGTCCAATGCGGTCAACCGGTAAATTCAACCTTGAGCGACCACCGCGCACCGTCCGTGGGGGATAAGACACATGCATTAACTACCGACCTCAAGGAGATATGTCATCCCGAGCGTAGCCGAGGCACATTCACGAGGACGCCATAATGAGAATATTCGCCGACTCTCGAATGGTCATTCCCAAGCGATCGCGAATTCGATCATGATGCCCGTGATGTCCACTCTTGAATGAACTCTCCGGAGGTTCCGGATTCCCGCCCGCGTCGGGATGACGATGATCGGGCATCAGTCGGCGCCTTAAAAAATTCCTCTCTCCTCTTGCGGAATATCAACGGGGTGAGGGGTTATGACTGCATCCACGCGAGATGATCCACCAAACACGGCCATCTTCAGCGATAATCCCGAATAGCGGGGTGTCCACGTGCAGCCAAGGCACCCGGGAAAACTAAAGGCCGTGCAAACAATCAGGAGCTTACGAATGAGCACATCGTCAACGCCAGCGGTCGGCTACACCCCACCCAAAGGTGAATGGGAACGTCGTGACCCAGACACCCAGGGGTTTGATCCAATAGCACTCTCAGAAGCGCTCAAATTCGCAGAGGCCACGGAGATCGATTGGCCAAAGGATCTTCACGATCGAGCACCTAAGGGCGAGAACCACACGAACGACCGTGTTCTCGGGCCCCTCAAGGTGCGGAGCGCACCTGCTGGACTGGTGATTCGCGGCGGCTACATCATCGGAGAGTACGGCGATCCATCCAGCGTTGAGGTGACCTTCAGCTGCACAAAGAGCTACATCGGCACGCTCGCGGGACAGGCCGTGGACAGAGACCTGATTCACAGCATGGATGATCGTGTCTCGGGCTATATCAACGACGGCGGCTTCGATTCCGATCACAACTCAAAAATTACATGGCGTCACCTTCTCCAGCAGACGAACGAATGGGAAGGTGAACTGTTCGGTTTACCTGACACGGTCGACCGCGGCCGGGTAGTCGGCGGTTCCGCCAGCATGAACGGCGGGACCGATAACAGCGCTCTTCCTCACCAGGAGCCGGGCACCTTCTGGGAGTACAACGATGTTCGAGTAAATCGGACGGCGCTATCACTGTTGAGAATATATGACGAGCCGCTTCCCGCCGTATTGAAGCGCAACGTTATGGACCCGATTGGCGCGTCAGATGGTTGGGAATGGCACGGATACGAAACCTCGATGGTCGATCTGAACGGCGAGCAGGTTGAGTCGGTGTCCGGCGGCGCCCACTGGGGCGGCGGGCTGTGGATCGACACGTTTGACCACGCCCGGTTCGGGCTGCTCTATTCACGGCGCGGTCGCTGGGACGACAAGCAGATCGTTTCAGAATCCTGGGTGTATGCCATGACGGAACCGTGTTCGATCAAGCCGGAATACGGGTACCTGTGGTGGCTAAATCATGAGGGCGAAATCTCTGACCTCGCTTCATCGCGCAGCTTTGCTGCACGGGGTGCTGGCGGCAACGTTGTGTTTATCGACCCAGTGAGCGATGTAGTGATCGTGGTGCGCTGGTGCAACGACCCGAAGGCGGTTATCGACCGAATTCTGGGGACGCTTGCGGAGTAGTAACTTACGTTGGCGGTGAATAAATTCTTCTCCCTCACCCTTGTAACGACCTGGACTCTCCGGCTGTGAGAGGGAGATGCATAATTCGCCGATACGACCTTAGTAGAACCAATTCCCATAAAGTGCCATCCGAACGTAACCAAGGGACCTTTACTAGCAGCCACTTCTGCGAATACACACCGTTGTGCTCCTGACGTTTGCCCGCCCTCAGCCCCAGCCTCTTCCACGTGGAAAGGGGTCCAAAGAAGGCCCTAATGCCTGACTACAACATTGAGATGCTCGCCGAGGAAAACGCGCTGGTTGGTGAGGGGCCTTGCTGGGATCCTCACCTAGGGGTCTTGTACTGGACTGATATCCGGACGGGACGGGTCTTCAAATACGACCCGTCGACGGACGATAACGAGTTGATCCATCACGGCAAATATGTCGGAGGGATCGCCGTCAACAAGCAGGGCGGGCTGGTGTTCGGCACCTGGGAGGGCGTAATGCTGTGGCGCTCTGACGACGATTTCCAGTGGATTCACCACGGCGAAACGTACCAGTTCAACGATTGTTTCGCTGGACCGCGTGGAGAGTTCTACGGCGGCAGTTACTTTGACGGCGCAGCTCCCGGCGCATTGTTCCGATTCGAGACCGACGGTCGGGTGGAGACGATCGCCGAGGACGTCGGCATATCCAACGGCATGGGCTTCTCGTCAGACGCCCGAACCTTTTACCACACCGATTCTCCGATCCGGACGATCTTCGCCTACGACCACGACGTGGAGACGGGCGCTGTAACCAACAAGCGTGAGTTCGTGAAACTGGACGCCTCGGAGGGCATTCCGGACGGCATGACAGTAGATGCGCAAGACCACGTCTGGTCGGCCAACTGGGGCGGTAGTTGCGTGATTCGGTTCGACCCTGATGGGGTTGAAGAACGCCGCGTCAGATTCCCCACCACACAGACATCGGCCCCGATGTTTGGCGGCGAAGACTTCAGAGATCTCTACGTGACAACGGCGTACAACGGCACCGGCGACCCACCGAGCGGGCTGGAGCCAACCGGGTACGACTTCAACGCACATCGGGGCGGTGAGCTGTACCGAGTGAACCTCGGCGACCACGGCATATACGGCAAGCCGGAATACGAAGCCAACTTCAAATGGGCTGACATTTAAATAATGACTATGGAATATGTCAATTTCGGAAAAGCCGGGGTTAAGGTTTCACGGCTGGCGCTGGGACTCGGCTTTCGCGGCCAAACGGACGCCGATGAGGGTGAACGGGCCATAGAGCGTGCCATTGAACTTGGCATCAACTTCATCGACTGCGCCAATGTGTACGGGCTGGGGGACGACCGCGTCGAAGCCGGAACGTCAGAGCAGATTCTCGGGCGCGCCCTGAAACGACACCGCGATGATCTGTTCATCTCGTCCAAGGTATTCAGCCCGATTGGCGATGGGCCCAACGATCGCGGCGCATCCAGATATCACATCATGCGTGAGATCGACCGTACGCTTGGTCGATTGGACACGGATCACATCGACGTTTACATCCTCCACGGATTCGACGATGTGACTCCATTAGACGAAACACTGCGCGCAATGGACGACCTCGTGACGGCGGGTAAGACCCGCTATATCGGCGTCTCCAACTATCAGGCGTGGCAGGTCGTGAAATCGCTGTGGACGCAGGACGCGAACGGACTCGATCCGCTGATATGCATCCAGAACCCGTACAACCTGCTCAACCGTGACCTTGAACTGGAAATGTTCCCGGCCGTGCAGTCCCACGGCTTAGGCGTCATGACTTACAGCCCACTCGCCGTTGGGTTGCTATCGGGCGCCTACGTCCCCGGCGAGTCCGCGCCGGCGGGGTCACTTTACGGAACCGTCCGGGCGAGTTCGTTTAATAGCCACATGGATGCAAAAACCCGGGCTGTACTGGATGTTCTGCATGACGTCGCTACCGCCCACGGTAAAACCGTTGCGCAGACGGCAACCAACTGGGTGCTCTCACATCCCGAAGTTAGCGTCGCAATAACCGGCGGCGACACGGCCGAACACCTGGACGACAACATCGGCGCTGTCGGCTGGTCCATCACGGACGTCGAGCGGGAACGGCTGGACGATGTGTCATACGGAGCGCGGAGGGTGCTCGACTAATTCAAGGTTATCGTACGTAAACCGCAGGAATCGAGACAAGAGGCTGAGTGCGCTGCACAGGTAACAACACCACTGCGCCTACCACCGGGATCGTGGAACCTAGTCCAGAGTGGCCCGACCTGACCGAAGGAGCGCTTCTGCCCTTCCTGATCGTCGTACCTTTAACGCTTTTTAAGCGACAACGAGCCACAGTTTAGTTATTACTCCGCAGGCGTTGTACGTCTGTATAACTACAAAAAACGCCTACGAGTTGCGCGCCCACGCGTCGTGCGTACACTGACGCCGCACCGTCGACACGTACAGGTCACTAATAGAAGGGCCGACTCAGAACATTGAAGATCAAACGCATAGAGATATATCCACTTGTGGCCG
>CAUZKS010000184.1:0-4604 GCA_963580625.1 Dehalococcoidia bacterium
TAATCAGCCAATTTCAACCCAGGTTTTTATCGTCATAGGTTGGCGCCTTATCTGACAACGAATTACTTGCAGAGGCGAGATTAGAAAGGGTGGATACCTTGGGGAAGCCTTTAGCAGTGGGCAGGAATACGGCCTAGGCCTCTGCCTGTAACCGTTAACCCCGGGTCCACGGCGATCGGAGAGAGCTGCTGTGACATACGGGTTTTGCCTATGCCGGGCTATCCCACAAGCATGGCAAGTTCCGACCGACCGGGAAACGCCTCATCCAATCCCGCCATAGTTGCGAGATTGTAGCCTTCACGTGACGATGGAGCATAACGTCCTGTAACAGCGGATTGACAGGGGCGCATATGAACACGCCGACCGGTGCATTTCACGCTACCCTGTAGCGCCACCACCGCAGACATCGCCATCAATCAGTAGCTCCCAAAGGAACGTGACTTGAGCAAAGTCCTGATCACCGATTACACGTGGCCGAACATAGACGCCGAGACGGCAATCCTGAAGGCTGCGGGCATTGAACCAGTGGTTGCGCCGGACTCGTCTGTCGAAACTCTGACTAGGCTTGCCGCGGATGTGGACGCCATCATGTTCTGCTTCGCTCAGGTCCCGGCTTCGGTGCTCCAGAACGCGCCTAACTGCAAAGTGGCGTCACGCTACGGCATCGGGGTCGACAACCTGGATATCGCCGCCTGCACCGAGCTGGGGATCGTTGTCACCAACATCCCTGACTACTGTATCGACGAAGTGGCCGATCACGTGATGGCGATGGCGCTTTCGTTTAACCGCAAAATCGTAAAACACAGCTCGATGGTCAAGTCGTCTGGCTGGGGTTCCGTATCACTTACAGACACGATGCACCGGATGCGAGACAAGACGATGGGCATCGCCGGGATGGGTCGGATTGGCCGCGCTGTGGCCGATCGCGCACGGGTCTTTGGCATGGCAATCCTTGCGCACGACCCATTTGTTGAGCAGTCAGACGCTCCGGAAGGCGTCCAGATGACATCGTTAGATTCGATGTTGAAGGACTCAGACTTCGTGACACTCCACGCCCCACTAATCCCGGAAACTACAGGAATGATCAGTGTCGAGGAACTGCGATTGATGAAGAACGACGCGTTCTTGATTAACGCCGCCCGTGGACCGTTGATCGACGAGTCTGCGCTCTTAGAAGCGTTGGGCAGTGGCGAGATCGGGGGAGCAGGGTTGGACGTGCTGGAGGACATAGCACCGTCAGACGATCACCCGCTGTACTCCTTCGACAACGTCATCATCACGCCGCACACGGCATTCTTCTCCCAAGCATCGACCATCGAGCTTGAGGAGCGAACGGCTCGCGAAGTTGTACGGGTGCTGAGCGGCGAGATGCCGGATGTCGTGATCAACCCGGAAGTGCTGGGCAAGACTCGATCTGGCATCTAAGCCATGCACGGCGTTAATTTGAGGCCCGGGTGCGGGCTTTATTCAGGATCGGCCTATTCCGCCGCCAAATCTTCAGACAGGATCAACGAACCGACTACGTCAGAAATCGGTCAAGCGCGAACAACGACAGGTCGTGCCGCGATTCGCCATCCAGCAACAGTTCTGCGAACGACTCCCCCAGCGCCGACGCCATCTTGAAGCCGTGTCCGGAACAGGGGCTGCCGATCAATACAGAAGTGTTTTCCGGGTGGAAACCGATCAGGTAATGTTGATCCGGTGTGTTCGTATACATGCACACCTCTGATCGGATCACCCGGCCCGATGCGTAGGGCATCATGCGGGACAACTGTTTCCGGAGCATCTCTTCGTCTTCGGCCGAAACTTCATCCCGGTCCAGGGAGTCAGGATCTACAACCCTGCCATCGTGGTGTCGGGCGATTTTGACACCGTCTCCAAGGTTCGGGAACCCGTAAAAAGCGTGCCTCGACTCGTACTCCCATATGTAGATGGGACAGTGAGTCGGGTCGAAAAGGTCCGGGTTTGAGGCTGGTTCGAACCAGAACAGAACCTGTCGCTCTATCTCGACCGGCAGCGCCAACTCCGGGACAAGACCCGGCAGCCAGGCCCCTGCGGTGATCAACAACTGGCCTGCACTGACATCCCCACCGTCCGTATGTACGGTCACGCCGTCTCCGTCTTTCACCCAGCCGGAAACCTGCGTCCCGTATCGAAGCTCTGCGCCAACTTTGACAGTGCCTCTTAGCTGGGCGGAGATGCACTTCTCCGGGAACAGGATCCCGGACCGATCCTCATGTACGGCGACAAACTGGTCAGGCGGATTGAACTGTGGCCATCGCCTGCGAACCTCATCCGCATCCAGCAGCTCGTGCGCCAGCCCGTGTAGCTCCGCCGAGCGTATTGCGCCGGAGACGGTCTCGCCCTCCGGCTCTCCGAGCATCAACCCACCCGTCTGCTGTAAAAGCGTCTCCCCGGCTTCCTCAGCAAGCTCATCCCATAGTTCATATGCGCGTTGAACAATCGGCACGTAGGCGGGCGACTCGTGATACGCCTCGCGAATGATGCGCGTATCGCCGTGGGACGACCCCATCGTGTGTGGCGGCATGAAACGGTCGAACCCGATCACACTTGCTCCGCGTTTCGCCAGTTGATAGGCGGCGGCAGAGCCCATCGCTCCCAGGCCGATTATGGCAACGTCGTAACTTGTCATTTCGCTCCAAATAACCTGTCTAACGCCATTGGATCGAGTTCCTGAAATGATTCCACACGCATGTCCGCAGCGGAGAGATCGGCATCGAGCGTCATTTCGCTGGGAGCGGCGATGCAATACATTCCCGCTGCCTTCGCAGATGCCACCCCGGCCGTAGAGTCTTCCACTGCGAGACACGTCTTTGGGGGAACGCCAAGCAATTTTGCTCCTGCCAGATAGGGATCTGGCAGCGGCTTATGGCCGCTCACGTCATCTACCGTGATCATCCCTGCGAAGAATTGCGTCAGGTCAAAACGCTCGAAAACGCTATCGATGTACCAGCGATCTCCTGACGTCACCAGAGCGCACGGCAGGCCTCTATCGGAAAGCTGGATCAGCAACTCGCGCGCACCGTCTCGCAACTGAAGCTCTGTGGCTATCAATTCCTTGAAGAGGTCCTGCCGCTCTTGCAGCACGGCCTCCGGGTCAGGAATACCGTAGGCTTGAGAGAGCTCGAACATCGTGCCTCTGACGGTCCGGCCAATGTAGTTCACCTTCTTGTCTTCGTAGGTGAACTCCACGCCGTGCGCGGCCATAGCGCGGCGATCCGCCTCGTAATGGATCGGCTCTGAATCGGCGATGACGCCGTCCATGTCAAAGCAGACGGCTTGCAATCGCCGTCTTGAATCACCGTGGTCGAAAGAGGTCACTCTTAGACCGGGTGGACGAGCGACTCGAGCTCTTCGCCCCGTGCCAACCGAGAGACGTTTGCGATCGCAAAGTCGGTAGACCTGATCCCCGACTCTATTGAGAGGCTGGCCAAGTGCGGTGTCACTACGACGTTGTCCATGTTCAGCAAAGGGTTGTCGGTCGGAGTCGGTTCCTGCTCCAGAACGTCGAGCCCAGCGCCGAATATCTGACCGGATTGCAGGGCGGCCGTAAGGGCCGCTTCGTCAACTACCGGGCCGCGGCAGGCGTTGATCAAGATGGCGGTCGACTTCATCATCTCGAATTCGCGCGTGCTGATCATGTGATGTGTCGAGCGGTCCAACGGGACGTGGAGAGTGATCAAGTCAGACGTGCTCAGCAGCTCGTCCAACTCGACACGTCGCGCCCTAGTCTCTTTTTCAACGTCTTCGGGGATCGAAATAACGTCCGAGTAGATAATCTCACATTCCCAGCCGCGTAACCGTCTCGCCACCCGGGAACCGATCCGACCCAGACCCACGATGCCGACCGTCTTGTCGACAAGGTTGTGATATTCGCCTTCTTCGCCAGTCACCCCCGCCATCCACGTTCCGACCCGGGTGCTCGTGAGCTGTAGGTTCATCTTGCGGTAGACCGAGATCATGAGGGCGACGGCGTGCTCGGAGACCGCCACGGAGTTACCACCGCCGTTGTTGGCAACGAGGACGCCGCTTTCGCCAAGCGCCGTCTTGTCCAGATAGTCGGTCCCTGCCGAGGTGGTCTGGACAAGACGCAGGTTCGGCAACTTGAGGGCCAGTTCCGTCGTTATCGCTCGGGGGCCTGCCGGTATTACGGCGATGGCGTCTTTGGCATTTTCAAGGACTGCGGCGTCGCCAGAGGCGTTGTCTATCCAACGAACCTCGACCGATCCCCCATGCTGGCCGGCGAGCATTTCATATCGCTCTACAACGGCCTGGGTACGCGAATCGTTTGGTCCGATTATGGCTACCAGAGGCAGGGCCATGGAAAGAATCTCCTCATGAAGAGTTGTGAAGCGCAGTTGTGGGATGTGTTTTTGTTATCTGGCCATACAAAGCAGGCGGATTATAGCTCCGAGATGGGACGCTGTATCGATCTGAGAGATGTGCCTGTCACAGATATTGCTCTCGTTACGCGGCTACTTCCGGGCAGTACGGCGATATGACGAGATCAAGAGGCATGAGGCCAAAGTCTTTCCGCGATCCAGCGTGTTCGGTGAGACGGTCGGGCTTATCGGCCTAGGCAA
>CAUZKS010000185.1:0-4596 GCA_963580625.1 Dehalococcoidia bacterium
ACCGTTGCGACGCGTAAACCCACTCTGAGGCTCTCGAAGGGTACCTAGTGCAACAACATCGTAGGGGAAGCGTTTGCCCCGCCCACGCGACTCCATCGAAGACGTCTGGAAACGTACACGACAGCTATCCTTTCATCCTGAGCCGAAGCGAAGGACCTCCCGGCTAGTAGAGCGCGAGAAGGTTCGTCGTGCCAACGTCATTTAGCTGCGATGCTCGTCGTCGCAAGCCTCTCAGAATGACAAACGGTCGAGCTGCGCTCCGCGAACGTGATGGAGTGTTGGCCTGGAGAATCCTTGATTTCAGGACCAATTGGACGTGGGGGCTTCGGAATGACAAATACCCGTCGGCCAAGTGAGCAACCCTCGTTTGGGAATCCCCATCACGCCCTGGCGCGATTCGCCTCCAACCACCCATCAACCAGCTCAACTGTCTCATCCAGCGAATCCGACTGCATACCGTTTTGCGCAGCGATCGTCTGCACCATCTTGTCCACCCGCTCGATATTCGGTGCGCCGTTTGCCAGAGCACGGGCCGCAGAAGATGGGTTTACCAACGACAGCGCCGCATTGGAGTACTTCTCGAACGGCACGAAATCGCTCTCGCTCCCGCCCATCGAGACGCAAAGCTCTACGACCCACTCATATGCCGCACGTGTCGCGTCGATATCGGTATGCACGGCTTCCTTGATGGCTCGCATACCGTCCTTCTGGACGCAGCGATAGTTGCCGGCGATCAACATGCTCCACTTCGCCAGCGGAACGAAGATCGAATCGTGCACCCTCAACTTGACGGGTAGCTCCACTTCTCTATCGCCGGTATCAAATCGGACAGCTTGAATGTCTGCTTCCAGTTGGTTAAGCACCCCCGTGTGCTCATCGGAATCGAACCTGGCCGCCTTGAAGTTGGTCGGCAGACCGACCTGCAAGACATTGATCTTCTCGGTCGGCGGCCGGAACGCCTGCGGGTCGGGGCTGCACAGAGTCATCAAGGCAGGGTCAAGGTTGTCCCATACAGAGGCGTCGGTGTAACTGCTCTTGATCGCATCTATATCCAGCCCTGGAATGCGCCTCAGGTATGTCAGCGGGGGCATGTTCATAATCGACATGCAGGGGACGTTCGCCGCGGCGATAGAATTCAGCAACTCATGTAGCACCGGCACGCCGTATTGTGGCTCTTGCATCGCCAGCCCGACGAGATCGTAATCGGCCGGATTGACGTCCCCCGGTCCTGCGGCTGACAGCTTCCCGGGCATCGTCTGGGTGTTCAACTCCACAAGTCCGTCGACGCCACGTGCAGCCATGCGCACGCGAGCGCCTTCCTCGTTGATCAGCTGCACTTCTTCGGGCAAGCACACTAGCGTGACCGCGTGGCCGGCCATCGCCATTTTGGCGCCCAGCAACGAGCCATAAGAGGCGCCCAGGATCAGAATCTTGTACTTGCTTGCCATATCACCCTCCCGATTAGCCATTCGGGACTTCATGTTTAGTCGCCATCCAGATGCAGCGACACTCTAAACCTTGTTGGCGATCGACGCCGAACATATCCTGATGAATCCGCTTATTCTTCGTAATCCGCCGGATCATACAGGTATCTCGGGAGAGATTCGGAGGCCGTAGCCAACAGTCCCGCATGCCTCTTCAATTGAGCCGTTCGAAGATGGTGGATACACCCTGCCCGCCGCCAACGCACATCGTCACCAATCCCATCTGCTGGTCACGCCGCGTCATCTCCTCCATCAACTTGACCGTCATGATGGCGCCCGTCGCCCCGATCGGGTGGCCCAGGGATATACCGCTGCCATTCACATTCGTCTTTTCAGGATCCAGGCCCAGTTCGCGGATCACGTAGACCGCCTGCGCTGCGAACGCCTCGTTCAGCTCTATCTGGTCGATGTCTTTGATGGTCATGCCCGTCTTCTCAAGCAACTTACGCGTGGAGGGAACCGGGCCGATTCCCATAACTGATGGGTCAACCCCGGAAACGCCTCTTCCGACCCACTTCAAACGAGGGGTGATTCCTTCAGCGGCGGCGCGCTCGGCGGACATGACCACTACCGCCGCGGCGGCGTCATTTATGCCGGCTGAGTTACCCGCCGTGACTGTGCCGTCCTTCTTGAACACCGGCCGCAACCCCGAAAGACCCTCGATCGTGGTCCCAGGCCGCGGATGTTCGTCCGTCGAGACGTTGACCGGATCACCCCTGCGTTGAGGAACTTCGAAGGGGACGATCTGCTCGTCGAAGAAGCCGTTTTCTTGGGCCGCAATCGCACGGGCGTGGCTGGAAACCGCCAGCTCGTCTTGCGCGTTCCGGCCGACCTCATACCTCTCGGCAACGTTCTCCGCCGTCACGCCCATGTGATAGTCGTAGATCGGGCAGGCGAGACCCATCGTTACGCTGTCCGTCATCTCGAAGTCACCCATACGAGGGCCATCGAACCGAATCCCGCGGGCCAGGTAGGGCGCTGTGCTCATGCTCTCAGTACCGCCGGCAACGATCACCTCGGCCTGTCCCGTCATGATGGCCATCACCGCAAAGTTGATCGCCTCCAGCCCGGACGAACAAGCCCGGTTGACGGTCATCGCCGGGACCGTGTCCGGAAGCCCGGCCTTAATCATCGCCCGGCGTGCCGCGTATCCGGTCTCCGCTGCCTGAAGCACGTTGCCGAGGATTACTTCATCGACGTCGCTCGGATCGATGCCGGAACGCTCGACGGCCGCCTTAATTGCCGTGGCGCCAAGGTCGGAGGCCTGAACATCTTTGAAAGCGCCGCCAAACCTGCCCACAGCTGTCCGAGCGCCGCTGACGATTACTACGTCCGTCATGAGTGGTCCTCCGAGTTGGTGCATCCG
The DNA here is from genome assembly GCA_963580625.1 of Dehalococcoidia bacterium. GTDB lineage: Bacteria > Chloroflexota > Dehalococcoidia > Lucifugimonadales > Lucifugimonadaceae. Next base: position 2,851 of record CAUZKS010000185.1, read on the forward strand.
CTGGAAGGCGGGTTGCTCAACCCCGGCCGATCGCCGGGGATCTGCTGGCCCGAATTGTAGCCCGGTTGCCTAAAGGTGTTAAACGGTGAACCCGGTAACGGGCCATTTCGTTGTGGATGGCGGAGCAACGCTCTAGGGCGCGTCTTGGTGGAGGGGCTGGGGTGAACCAGTAAGCCTGGCGCTCTGGTTGAGGTGGTCTGCACCCCTAACCCTGCCGACGGTCGATTGACCGACGAATCCACTTTAGAGGCGCTGGCGGACCGACTGGGCTCGCTCGTAAAGGCGCCCCAACAAGGATCGGTCCCCACTGGCGCAGCGGCCTGAACCAAGACCAACGCGGGACCAACGCCAGTTCCTCCGGCGGCGGATCGCTTCGCGCTCCTACCCCTCCCACAACGGATGCCGCTTTGCCGCCAGCACTTCCGGGTCGAGGTCGTAGCCCAACCCCGGCTTCTCGTTCAGGTGGATCGCTCCGTTGCTGATCTCCATCGGCTCCGTCAGCAGATCGTTCTGCATCGGGATGCCGAGGATCGAGTGCTCAAGCCGGTAGAAGTTAGGGACGCTTGCGCATACGTGCGCCGCCGATATCAGCTCCAGCGGACCGGCCGGAACGCAATGGGGTGAGATCGGAATGTAGTACGCCTCCGCCATGATGGCAATTCGCTTAATCTCCGATATGCCTCCCGTCCAGATCGTGTCCGGCATGATGTAGTCCGCCAGGCCGTCGCGGAATATCGGGAGGAAATCGTAGCGGGTGAACAGCCTCTCGCCTACGCAGATCGGCGCCGAGGTGTTCTGCCGGACCTGCTTGAGAGCCTCGAACGACTCAGGCGGCACTGGCTCCTCGAACCAGGCGATGTCGGACTGCTCGAATAGCCTGTTGGCCAGGCGGATAGCGGTCGGCACGTTGTAGTGACCGTGGGCGTCGATCAGGAGTTCGTGGTCCGGCCCAACCGCCTCTCGCACCGCGGCCACAATGTCGTAGCCAAGATTCTCGCCCTTCTTCGAGATCTTGCCGTCCTGGTACATCGAGTGGAAGGGTTTCATTTCGTGGAACGGGTCATGTTTGGACGCCGTGTGCCCCAGCGCCACCATCTTTTTTGCTGCTACGGCGTACTCTTCCGGGGTTTCGGCGCCTTCGAACCAGACGTTGGCGTACAGGGGCACCGGGTTCCGGAACTTGCCGCCGAGCAGATCGAAAACCGGCCGTCCCGTCGCCTTGCCCTTGATGTCCCACAGGGCCATGTCGAACCCGGCCAGCAGCGCCGTGGGGAATCCCCGTGCGCCGGTGTAGGTGAAGCGGCGGTACAACTTGTGCCACAGCACTTCGATATTCCCGGGATCCTCGCCGATGAAGTCGTCCTTCACCATGTGAACTGCCTGGCCGATCAGGAAACTGCCGCCGCGCCCGTACTTTGTCGCCTCTCCCCACCCGATGATTCCTTCATCGGTGCGAATCTCAATGAACGCCCACGCGCTTTGGTCCGGCGTGTCACCGGGCAGCCCGGGTTTGATGACGTGTGGGATGACATCGGTAATTTTCACGGCGAGCCCTCTGTCGGTATGTGCGGTTAACGGTGTGAGCGCCACAATACCGGTATGTATACGGCTGCGTCTCCTCTCTACCAAACGGGAGAGGGTGGAGGGTGAGGGAACGTTCGGCCGGAGGCGGACGACCCCAAGGGCGCCTATCAAAGCCAGACAGTTTGTGAGCCGCTAAACTGCGGTCACGCCGACACCCGACCG
>CAUZKS010000186.1:0-4592 GCA_963580625.1 Dehalococcoidia bacterium
CGAACGTAACACACATGGTCTGGGCCTCATCACCATTGCCAGCGCGCGGTGTAGATTGTCATTACCGACCCTGATCGATCATGTTTCCGAGGCAAACATTCTGACGATGATCTTAAGCCTCAACGCCATTTGTATTCGTCTCAATGACCGGATGTCGATGATCACCTTCGGCGAGAATGACGCGCCTTGATACCTGGTTTTTGGATGGGACGCGCTAAGCCGAGGACTACCTTGTCAGACAACGACAAGAACGCAGATATTTGAAGTACATCGGAGGAAACCTTTGGCCAAGTACGTGATCTTGCCGCCGCTCGACGATATGCGACGAGAGTTCGCACGTCGACTCGCGGACACGGTGCCGGAGCTGGACGTGGTCGCGCCTGAGACCGATGAAGAGGCTGCCGAGGAGCTGAAGGACGCAGACGGCGCGTACGGATGGGTTCCACCGGCGGCACTGGCGAGTGCAACGAAGCTCAAGTTGCTCCAGAACCCGGACGCCGGCCCTTTTCACGGCTACTACTACAAGGAACTGTCCGAGCATCCGGTCGTCATATCAAACCCCCGCGGGATCTACTTCGACCACATCAGCCACCACATCATGATGTTCATGCTGGCGCTGTCCCGTGGCCTGCCGGACTGGGTTAATGCTCAGAAGCAGTCGAAATGGGATAAGGACGCCCGCAAGCACAGATACGTCAATCTGCCGGACTCGACGGTGCTAATAAATGGCGTCGGAGGGATCGGAGCCGAGACGGCACGACTTTGCAGTGAGTTCGGAGCGCGGGTGATTGGCATCGAACCACGATCCGAGATCGACTCACCTGCAGAGCTTCACGAGCCGGAGGAGCTGGACGCCTTGCTACCGGATGCCGACTTCGTGGTGACCACGGTGCCGCACACGCCGGGCACGGAGTTCATGTGGAACGCAGACCGGTTCAAGTTGATGAAGCCATCTGCTTACTTCATCAACATCGGACGAGGGATGACTACGAAGATCGACGACCTTGCAGACGCCATTGAGTCCGGAGAGATCGCTGGCGCAGGGTTGGACGTGTTCGAGATCGAACCCCTCCCGTCTAATCACCGTCTCTGGCAGATGGACAACGTCCTGATAACTCCGCATGTCGCCGTTTCTGACGCCGAGAACATTCCGGAACGCCGATTCGAGATCATCCTGGAGAACGTAAAACGGATGCTTGACGGCCGAGAGTTCATCAACATCGTCGATAAGGACAAGTGGTACTAGGGGCAAGTTAGGGGCTGCGACGCTCGATCATGTGACTGGGCCACCACCGCTAGCCGTCCTCTTCCGCTGTCTCGCGTCTCGGTTTCGTAAAGAAGGCCAGTAACAGTCCAAGCGCTGAGAATATCGTGACCAACACATAAGCAGCGCGCCAACCCTGGACGAACGCGTCGCCGGCACCCGGTGTGTCTGCGATCTTGTCCAGTGCGATATCAGGGAATCCGCTAGAGACCATCACCCCTACGACGATCGCAGACGCCATCGCCTGTCCCGTCACATTGCCGAAGTTCCGGGCCAGGTTGGTGAGAGCGCCGACAACGCCGAACCTGGACGGCGGCACCGATCCCATGATCACGCTGCTGTTCGGGACGTTCCACAAGCCCATCGCCAGCCCGTTACAGAACACGATGATCATCATGATCCACATGGGCGTTTCGCCGTCCACAAACGCAAACGCTATCGCCGTGGCGATCAGGACGGTGAAGCCGAGCATCAGGAACGGGCGCTCGCTGAATTTGTCAGACAGCCGCCCGCTGGTTTGAGCTGCGATGCCCATGCCGAGTGACGTAAGGAACAGGATCAGTCCTGCGGCGCCCTCGGTCAGCCCGCGGAAACTGATCAGGAAAATCGGCAAGAGGAACCGAGTCGCCGTCGTTCCCATAAAGCCTAGGACGCGGGTCGTGATCGCCAGGCTGAACATTAAGTTGCTGAACATCCGGAGATCGAGCATCGGCGATTTTGAATGCAGCTCCCACGTGATGAACCCGGCCAACAGGATCACCACCCCGCCGATGCCGCCCAGAATGAGTGGCGATATCCAGCTGACGCCGAACGGGTTGTTGATGGTGATGACCAGCAGGGTGATCGCCGCCGCCGAGAGGAATGCGCCGATCCAGTCAAACGGCGGTTTGTCGCCGTCGCGACCCTGGCTCACCGTCTCTTCGTCTAGGATGAAATAACCGGCGACGAAGGCGATCGAGATCGGCACTACCAGCATCAGGAACATCACTTCCCACGGGAACCACTGGAGGATCAATCCTGCCACGATCGGTCCGAGGGTCCCGCCCACAGCGACCGCCGTGGTCTGGCTGCCGATGGCCTTGCCGCGCTCGTTGGCCGGAAACACGGAGATCACCATCGCCATGCCGACCGACTGGCCCATCGAGTTGCCGACGGCCATGATGACGCGCGCCACGATCAGGATCCCGAACGTGGGCGACAACGCGGAGAAAACAGCGCCGCCTGCAAATAGGATAAGACCGATCAGGTGGACTTTTTTTCGGCCGATGATGTCGGCAAATCTGCCCATCGGCATCATTAGGGCGCTGATGGTCAATGCCTGGGCGATCACGACCCAGGTAACGGCCCGGAGCGTCACCCCGTAGTCCTCAGCAATGGCTGAAAGGGCCACGAACGTCATCTGCATGCTCATCACCATCGTGGTGAACGCGATGGCAATGGCCCAGAACGCCTTCCATTTGTAGGCCGGGTCGGGCTGGAGGCGTTTAGTTAACGAGGGTTCATCACCGGATTGACCTGTACTCATTCCGGGAATGTGATGACGACAACCGGGTTAATTTTGGGCACACAACCGATAGTACTTGAGAAATCGGAGAATAATCCGGCCATTCAGGAATGCAAGCTGCGCCTTTTCATCGCCGGGCCCTTAAGGCTCTGGAGATTTACGCCTCGATCTCGTCAATAAGGCCAGCAACAGCCCCATCGCCGAGAATACGGTTACGGCAATGTAGGCCGCTCGCCAGCCATCGACAAACGCATCTCCCGCACCCGCAGTATCGGAGATCTCATCAAGTGCGATGTCGAATCCCTGGGAGACCATCACTCCTACTACTACCGCTGAGGCCACCGCCTGGCCGACTACGTTTCCGACATTTCGCGACAGGTTTTGTAGCGCACCGACAACTCCAAACCTAGAAGGCGGAACTGATCCCATGATCATGCTGCTGTTTGGCACACTCCAGAGCCCCATCGCCAGGCCGTTTATGAATACGATCACCATCACCACCCACATCGGCGTGGCGCCGTCTATAAATGCGAAAGCGAAAGCGGTGACGGCCAGAATCACGAACCCGAAAATCAGAAACGGCCGCTCCCCAAACCTGTCGGCCAGGCGGCCGCTGCTCTGCGCAGCAATACCCATTCCGAGTGCGCTAAGGAACAGCACCAACCCCGCGATACCCTCAGTCAATCCACGGAAACTGATCAGGAAAATCGGTAATAAGAATCGCGTCGCCGTCGTCCCCAGGAATCCCAAGAAACGCGTGGAAATGCCGATGCTGAACACGCGGTTCTGAAACATCCTGAGCTCGAGCATCGGCGACTCTATGCGAAGCTCCCAGACCACAAAACAGCCCATGAGGACTACAAAACCCAGTATTCCACCGATGATGAAGGGGGATGCCCAGCTCACGCCAAATGGATTGTTGATCGTTATCACCAGCACGATGACGGCAAACGCAGACAACAAGGCCCCGATCCAGTCAAACGACGGTCGGTCTTTGCTGCGGCCTCGACTCACCCGTTCCTCATCGAGTAAGAAATATCCGGCTATGAAGGCCAACGAGATCGGGACGAAGATCATCAGGAACAGCGTCTCCCACGGCAACCACTGAAGGACAATCCCTGCGATTATCGGGCCCGAAGCACCGCCTACCGCCACCGCCGTGGTCTGGCTACCAATCGCTTTCCCGCGTTCGTTGTCCGGGAACACCGAGATGATCATCCCGGTCCCCACCGCCTGCAGCATGGAGTTGCCCGTCGCCATGACTACCCGTGCCAGGATCAACAGGCCAAACGTCGGTGCGAACGCCGTGAAGAGAGAACCGGCAGCGAATATCGCAAGGCCAATCAGATGGACCTTTTTGCGTCCTATGATGTCGGCAAATCTGCCCATCGGCATCATCAGGGCGCTGATGGTCAATGCCTGGGCGACGACGACCCAGGTGACGGACCGGAGAGTGACGCCGTAATCTTCTGCGATGGCCGATAGCGCTAGAAACACCATCGACATGCTCATCACGGAAGTGGTGAGCGGGATGGAGATTACCGCAAACGCCTTCCATTTGTAGGGGTCCGGGGGGTGTCCGCCGTCACTTAAAGCAACGGCGTCGTCCATTCCAGATGTGCTCATAAGGGGCGGTAGATAGCGATATCAAAATTAATAGCGGGCACGCCGCGATGTTACTTCACAAGTTGACCAGGACCGAATCTGATAAATCACTACGGGGCGGATTTCACGGGAGAGGCTGAAGTATTCTCGACGTTCAGCCTGATTGCGTCGAAAGTGACGGTGGAAGAGCAATCGGTATCCGAAGTTCCTACCATCGTC
>CAUZKS010000187.1:0-4576 GCA_963580625.1 Dehalococcoidia bacterium
GATAGGAACCGAGTTGTCCGGAGTTGTGAACGAGCAGAAATTCCGCGGTGGAGAATCTGAAATCCACATGACGGTTGGCCGGAGTAAGTTGGTTTCCATCGTCCCCACGGTCGATGCGCAAACCGGAGTGACGCCCGGGGACGAAGTTTCCGTACTCGTTCCCCCGGAAGCGGTCACCCTTTTGCCGCCAGCACAGGCGTGATCGAACGGACGCTCTTCATTGATCCGGCGCATCAAGCAGGCCGCACAAGAATCCAATCGACGTGCACATACCGCCTGATCAGGATTGCGAAGCCACGCATGCGTCATTAGAATCACGGTCATTCGGTCCCCGGGGAGATGCTAGGGCAGAATTCAGGAGCGATCACGATTCCCGATCTCACGTCATACACACGGGTGTGCCATCTGAAGAGTGCTCTCTAACGTGAGCAACACTCCCGGCAACATAAATGAGGCGTTCAAACGCGTTGTTTCCGTTCCGGCGTCCCAGATAGATCTCCTTTCCGCTTCGCTATTGATAGCGGCTAGTGAATACGCGGATATGGACCTCGTAGCAGAACGAGGACGGGTCGCCCTTCTGGCTGAACGTGTACGTGAGCGCCTGCCGCGCAGGCACGGCCTGTTTGACGCCGTCCACGCCGTGAACGATGTACTGTTCAATGAACTCGGGATTCGCGGCGACCTGAAACGCTACTACGATCCACGCAACAGCTACATTCCGGACGTCTTGGACCGGGGCCTCGGTAATCCGATCACGCTATCGGTCCTTTATATAGAGATAGGCCGTCGGGCGGGATACCATTTCCACGGTATTGGACTGCCTGGACATTTCGTTATTCGAGCGGGTGAAGGATCAGAATCGATCTTCGTTGACCCGTTTGATGCTGGTGGCCTCCTGAGCCGTCGCGAGTGCATCGCAATTGTTCAGCGAGCCACCGGACGACCCGGTCGCCGGTCGATACCGATGAGCGTGGAAGAGGCGGCGCCGTTCATGCGGCCGACCGGCAAGCGAAACATACTGCGGCGGGCGCTCAGCAATTTGAAACAGATCTACCTCGATAAAGAGGATTATGGTCGGGCGCTGCGGGTCGCGGAACAGATTCGAATCGTTGTGCCGTCGTCGTGGCATAATCTCGCGGATCTGGCGCGCATCCAAACAGAACTCGGCCGATTTAATGCCGCCGCCGAGACACTGTCTACATACTTGGATCGCGCTCCCCGAGGTCATGACCTTGAGTCAGCACGAGCCGCATTGTCAGAGTTACGAAATCGCGTAGTAAACGAAAACGACTCTGATTCCGAGGCGGACGCCGCGGGCACAAGTGGGCCTATCGGGGAATCACCGGGGAATCAGTAATCGTCTCGCCTGAAGCCACCGTCATTCGGTTGGACTACACGGAGCATCGGAAATCGGGATTCCGACTCACACGATTTGTAAACAGGTGCATCCGTGCGGGTACCCGCAACCGTATTCCATTGTGGTGGACACTACGATGGACCGGTTGCAGCGCGCATTCGGCCTAGGCAGGTGGTTCCGCGGACCTATCCGCTGCACGAGGTGGCCCGCTTGGAATACATAGAATTCACGGACGAGGCGCTGCTCGCCCAGATCGTCGAACAGGACAGACTGGCGCTTGAGTGTCTGTATCAACGTTACAGCACGAGGGTGTTTTCACTCTCTTTCCGGATGCTTTCAGACCAGGGAGCATCGGAAGAGGTGACGCAAGATGTCTTCCTGAATGTCTGGCGCCGCGCCGCAAGTTACAAACTTGGACGTGGAAAGTTCACGACGTGGCTGTTCGGTATCGCCCACCATCGAACAATCGACGAACTTCGCAAACGAATGCGTGGCAAACAGCGCGCCGTAGAGAATGTGGACGATTTTTTGAATCTTCAATCAGCTGATATACAGCCGGTCGATGCGGCGGTAGCCAACTCGGAATACGCGACGGTGCGTAAAGCGTTACTAGACCTCCCTGACGCACAGCGCTCCGTTATCGAAATGTCGTATTTTGGCGGGTTCACTCAGGCTGAAATTGCCCTAAAACTCGATCAACCACTTGGCACGGTGAAGACCCGCATGCGCCTCGGCTTGAAAAAGCTACGCGTCGCGCTGGCCTCGAAATTGAGAGTGCCTGAACTATGACCGCTCCACGAAACCACGAATCTATTTCGCCCGATCTTGCTGGCTATTCAATGGACGCGCTTGATGACGAAACGCGTGAACTGGTCGAGCAGCACCTGGTTGGGTGTGAAGATTGCACTTCCGAGTTGGAGGAGTTGATGGAGGGCGCCGCCAATCTGGCGTTCGCTGTGCCAACTGTCTCGCCGCCTCCCGGGCTGCAAGACCGAATCAACGCCGCGATCGATGCGGATATGAATTTGTCAGGAGAACAGCCAGTATCGATCGGAAATTCGCACCCCGCGGTGTCTACACCCGACGTCTCATTGGCCTCACCGGTTCGGTTACCCTGGTACGCGAACACAAGATTGGCGTGGGGCATTTCCTCGAGTATCGCGGCTGCGTTCATAGCATTGATAGCCGTGGCGGGGGTAGCCGGTATCCGCCTGAACGATCGTGTGGATGACTTCACGGCTCAAGTTGCAGCTCAGGATAGCGAGATAGTCTCCTTCACGGCATCTCTGAGATCGTTGGAGGATGAGGCCAACCTCGCATCGAACGCAGAAGCCCAACAAGTGTCAGTTCTCCAGAAATCCACCGACATGCTGGAACAGCAGTTGAACGACCTCCGCTGGCTCCAGTACGTCACTTCCGTTGGCTCGTGGAGCACGCCGTCATTCTTTTCGGGTGGACTGCAACCAGAGGCGCCTCAGGGCGTGCTGATCACTCACTCCAGCGGCGATCAAGCATTCCTCATGGTCAACGGCCTTGCGCCGGCGCCTGCGGGGTCCGTCTACCAGGTTTGGCTCACTTACGAAGGCAGCATGGTCCCTGGCAATACGTTCTCGGTTGACCAGGACGGATACGCAGTCGTAAACCTTGATCTGACCGGAGATGCGACCGAATACATCGGTGCTTCGGTGACCGTTGAACCGTTTGGCGGATCAGCTATCCCGTCCGATTTCACCGTGTTGATCGGGTCCGATCAGTAGATGACGGCGATCCGGCGTCAGATATATATCCCCGGTGACCCGAAGTTAGCTTGGTATACTCCCGACGCTGTCGAATTCCTTCCCGAGGCGTCGTCATGGACTCGATCAATACAACGCCAGCTCCCGCCCATTTGATTTACGTATGTGATCTTTGCGGCACCGAGATGCTGGACCTCCACTGCAAGCTGCGGTGCCCCACATGTGGTTTCATGCGTGACTGCTCTGACCCGTAGACATACCCCGTTATGGACCGGCTTGATTACGGCTTTCAGCATCGTGATGACCCTTGCTTGCTCATCGGGCAATTCGTTAGAGCCGGTTGTCGACATTGAACCGATATCGCCTGCCGAAATCATCTCCCGTTCATCTAATGCCCTATCGGGAATAACGACCTTCCGATTCGGACTGGCCCACGATAACGGAAACACGATCTTGTCGAACGGGATCGAGGTGCCAAAGGCGTCTGGGACAGTGATGGTCCCCGATAGCTACACGCTTGATGCAGACATGCTGGTGTCCGGTTTTTTCGTAAATACCCGGGTCACGGTGATCGACCAGGATTCATACATGACCCACCCGATCACCCGGCGCTGGCAGCTCTTGGAGCCGGGGACCAGCCCCTTCGGTGCGTTCAACCCGGTATCGTTGATCGCCAGTATTCTCGAGCAGATCGAGAACCCACAGATAGCGCCTCCTGAAGCATCTAAAGCAGGGTCTTACGTGGTCGATGGAAATCTACCGGCGATAGCGTTGAAATCGCTGACCAGCAGCGTGGACGACACCGCGCCCCGGCTCGATGTCCGGGTGACGATAGATGGCTCGTCGTTGTACCCCGTTGAGGCGCGAATCACTGGAAGGGCGACGACCGCCGAGTCTGGAGATCTGGTGCGCACGGTCCGATTGTTCGAGTTCAATGCCGATATTTCCATTGAGCCGCCGATTTAGGCCGGGCGTGAACGCGTGATCAACTGGCTGCGGGACATTCGAGCTTACGCCGTCATGATTCCGGTCTGTGCCGGCGTATTCATCGCTGCGGACGATCAGACATCGATAGTGGTCGTTTTGCCGGAGCTGCTCCCGGACTTCCGGATCGGCCCGGGCGAGTTAGATCGGGCCTCTTGGACCGTTACGGGCTATCTGATCGGCTACACGGCCGCTATGCCGATCATGGGCCGTGTGTCTGATCGATTCGGGCGTCGTGCCGTGTTCGTTGGAGCGTTGGTCACCTTCATGCTTGGATCGGCGCTGGTAGCGATCAGTCCGGACCTTCCGAGGCTGATCGGGCGGGATGAACCTGACCTGAACTGGATGATAGGCGCCCGCGTATTTCAGGCGATCGGCGGGGGAGCAATGATCCCCGTCGCAATCGCTTCCGTTGGTGACGTGCTGCCACGTGCTCGTCACGCGATGGCGTTCGGAATTATCGGCGCCAGTGTGGAAGCCGGTAGCGTCATCGGCCCGC
>CAUZKS010000188.1:0-4549 GCA_963580625.1 Dehalococcoidia bacterium
CGCTGACCGAAGGTGACGCTACACTCACCGATGTCGTCGGCAACTTCTCGATCAGCACCGGTCAAGGAGGCATTATTCTTAATCATGTTGATGGAAAATTCGATGCCGAAACGGAACGCGGGTCTATATTCTTTAGAGGGACACCCACGCCAGACGAAATCAGCCATCTTGAGACCGGCAGTGGCAGTATATTCGCCGATTTGAACGGGGTAACTGATCCTGCCGTATCCGCCAGCGCGGCGCGTGGCGTCATCCTGTTACATGATGGAGAAAGACCTCTCTCAGGAACGGATATTTCTATTTCACCCGAAGACGGCGTCGCATCCCTAGAGTTGGTTACGGCGAACGGCATAATCGACATCCGTCGCTAGATACCGTTCATGAGCCCATCTACACCGTCCCAACATATGCCCGACGACCTGCGGCGCATCCTGGATCTCAGCTTCGTGCTGCGTACGACGATGACGCGTCGCCGTTCCGGAGGAAAGCGGACGATAGAGACAACTTACACATGGGACGGATCCAGTTGCGTCTACCTGTCCGGGTACCCCGGGCCGCGTGATTGGGTGGCCAACATGGGGGCGCACTCTGAGGTTGTCGTAACGACCGTCGAGGGGGACCGGAACTACGTGATTCCCGCAACCGCCCGCGTGCTCAAGGACCGTAACGAGCGGGTGGAACACCTGCTGGCTTTCATAGATCGCTGGGCGGAGCGCCCCGGGTTTCCTCGAAAGCGATTCCGTTTTCTTCTGGGCGCCATTCGCTTAAATCGGCGTTTGCGGCTTCCCTGGTGGGGGCCGTTCTTCTTGGTGCGACGAATCCTGGACCAGATGCCATGCGTTGAGCTGCGATTAACGGGAGAGCCACAGCCTCTGAAGGGGGAGTTACCGGACCCATCTTGAGCCGAGTTTGTCGACCATTCAGTTCACTGTTGGATTGATTGGCGTTCCGTTCTCGTCGGGTTCACCGCGATCCTCACCCCCGGCTGGGTCCAGATCGCGTATCAGGGTCTCGCCGCGAAGCGCAGAGCCAACGGCACTTCGGACCCGATCGCTGAAATCGTCGTTTGATGCAATCCATTCCAGATAATCCGGCGCCTCTTCCGCAACACGGGACAGTCTCTCCCCGCGATGACGTCCAAAGTTGATGAGCGCGTTCCCGTCCGGCGCCCAGACGAGGCGTGAATCCGAATCAATCGCGTCCGGGTCATGTGGATGTATAAACCCTGCAAGACCCTCGACATCATCTGACAGATCCTGGTACTGATCGAGCTGTCCTTCCAATACTCGAAAGGAAGCCTCGGCGCCGTCGAGATCGTCCGAAGGAGTCCCTCCAACAAAACGTCTGTACGCGGCCGCGAAATCCCGTGGTTCGCGCTTATGAAACAGCGACATAGTGTCGATCACTGCGGCGTCTTCAAGCGTGGTTTCGATACCCACCCGTGCGAACTCAGCACGAAGTAAGGGAACCGCAAATCTCTCTATCCCAAATCCCGCAAGATCGCATCCCTGAAGGTAGCCGGCAAGCGCGCCAGCGAAGGACCTAAAGGGGGGTCGTCCCTCGATATCATCGTCCGCGATCCCGTGGACCGCTGTTGCTCCGAGCGGTATCGGAGACTCCGGATCGATCAACTCCCGTCGGTTCGAGCGGGTGCCATCCGGATCAATTTTTAGCGTGGACAGTCGCACAATTCGCGCGATTTTCGGGTCCAGGCCGGTGGATTGCACATCTAAAAAGACTATAGGTCGCTTCAGATTCAGTCGCACAAGACCTCCCGCCAGCCTAGTCGCCCGTGACCCGTTGAAGGCGGTGTAGTAGAGGATTATTCATGAATACGAGCCCGATGGCCATGCTAGCACTGGGGACAGCCCCAGCAGGTAATAAGTGTCATCTAAAACCGGCCGCTTACAACTGCCGTGTGGCCACTTACAGATCGCCCGAAACGTACGTCGACCGTTCTCTCATCCCTCCGCGATCTTTCACCCTCGATCGCGTTGTGCATCGACTTCATATGGGCTACTTTCGATCGGTAGGATAGGATCTGCCATGACCATATGGTGCGCCGATAGTGTTGTACGCATCTTACTAAGGGGGCACACAAGTGCGTTGCACTGTTTGCGGGCACGAAAATTCAGCCGGTAATCGCTTCTGCATTTCATGTGGCGAACCTCTTGCTGGTTCCAGGACAGGTATGCCCCCAGCGGGACCGGGTGGTGACAAGCAGGACTGGCTTGTAAGCGAGGTTAATCGTCTTAGGGATGAGATCGAGCGACTGGCCGAAGAAGTGAATCGAGATGCGGGGGAAGCTTCCCTGAGGGAACGGTCCGTGCGACCGCTAACAGCGGATGGCCCCCCGGCTCCCCCACCCCCGCGACCTCCGGTACCGGGATCAGGGCCTGTCATCTCTCACGGACCGGAACATGAACCAGGAGACTCGAGCGACCTCGCTCCATCCGCTAACAGTGCGTTTGAGTTGGAGGCGCGTGTCGGAGCTCGGTGGCTGGCCTGGGTGGGTGTGGTTATTTTGATGATCGGTAGTGCCTTTTTTCTCCGACTCGCTTACAACAATGGGTGGATCGAGCAGATCGGGCTGGTGGTGCTTGGTGTTGTGTTCGGCGCGGTGCTTATTGGACTGGGCGAATTCTGGCACCGGAAATACCCGGTCTACGCCGCAACACTGGCAGGCGGTGGTACAGGCATCATCTACTTATCGGTATTCGCAGCCCACACGCCGTTCGAGCTTGTCTCCCTCGGGGCATCGTTGATCGCGCTTTTGTTGATCAGCGTCCTGCTGATGGCTCAGGCGATCCGCTACCAGCAACTCAGTTTGGCCGTGCTTTCCATAGGTGGCGCATACCTGGCTCCACTTGGATTGGTCGGGGTGAACAGTGATGTGCTCAGTCACGCGTCCGGCTCGGAAGTGACATGGCCAGTTGCATACCTCTTCGTAGTTGGGCTGGGCGTTCTGTACGTGTCGACCCGTTACAACTGGAAAGGTATCGTTGTGATCGGGCTGGTGGGATCGATCATCGGATACCTTGCCTGGTACTCAAAGGTCGGGGATATAACCGGAGACGTGACCACCCAGTTGTGGTTGACAGCATTATTCCTCGTATGGGTCGGCAGTACGCTGGTACATCACTATCTCCGTGATACCCAACCAACGGTCCTCGACATATTGTTGTCTGTCGCCAACGCTGCCTTTTTCGCCTTGATGAGTTACGTCATCCTCGGGACCGAATACAGCGATTGGGAGGGTGCGTTGAGGCTTGATACGGGAGTTGTTGGGACCGAATACAGCGGTTGGATGGGAGCGTTTGCGCTTAGCCTGGGAGTCTTTTATGGCATCTTGGCCTACGTGTTGTACCGACGATCCGATCGAAACGTACCCTTGGCTATTGCAATGGGCGTTATGGCTCTCGTCCTATCTGCGATAGCCGTCCCGATGCAACTTTCCGGGCCGTGGATTACAACGGTTTGGTTCTCTGCATCGCTTGCTTTGATGGCAGCTTCGGCAGCTCGTAGCACAAGTATGGTTGCTACCAGAGCTGCTGGCTTAGGAGTCCTGGCTCTGGGCACTGCATGGCTATTACTCATCGACCTCGGCAATGCTCGAGAGATCGGGATAGATCCCGTCTTCAATCGTTACGTACTTTCGTTCTCTTCTGGCGCGATCGTCGCCTACAGTGCAGCAGCACTGATCCGCCGATTCCCTTCCGTCTCGCGGGTTATAAGTATTGAGAAAATCACAGACGCTGAAATCGTGTCTGCACTGGTGATGCTTGGGTCCGGGTTCATCACTCTCGGGATTTGGACCCAGATCCCGGAGTCTTGGTTTGCGTTCGCGTGGGGTGTAGAGGCGGTCGTGTTGGGCGCAGTGTCGTTTGGTACCAACTTGCCGGAGGTTCGTCGAACGGTCTACGCGTTGCTGATTCTCGCGACCGTACGAGCTCTGGTATTTGATTCCTACGTGTCCGCAGATGACTACACCATTTTCTGGAATGATCGGACTCTTGCGTTTCTACCGGTCGTTGTTGCGATAGCACTCGGCGGAATAACCTTCCGTCGCCGCGCCGCGGGGATGTTTCACTGGGAGTCTCGGATTGTTGTCCCAGTCTTGGCGGTCACTTGTAATGCCCTACTGCTCTGGTACCTGAGCGCGGAGGTGATCGGAGCGATCTCGAGCGATACCATCGACGTCGCGACGCGGAATGAGAGGAACGTCATCAGCCTGGGTCTGAGCTTACTATGGGCTGGATACGCAGCAATCTGGTTGCTACTTGGCGTCTTTAAAAGGTGGAAGCAAGTACGGGCTGCAGCTCTGCTCCTGCTGGCAGTACCGGTAGTCAAACTATTCGTGTTCGATGCGTTCGCTCTCGACAGCGGGTATCGGGTGGCAGTGTTTATGACACTTGGTTTCCTGCTCGTCGCCGGTGGATACTTGTATCAGCGTTACGAGAGTGCGGTGAAGGGCTTCTTATTCGAGACGAATATGGACGTCGGGCCTTTCGGGTCTCGTGGCGCAAGTTCAAGCTGATTTACCCGGCAT
>CAUZKS010000189.1:0-4540 GCA_963580625.1 Dehalococcoidia bacterium
AACCAGCTTCTCTACGACGCCGTGCGCTCTAAGCATCTCGGTCACGGTGAGCACAAGGTCGGTGGCCGTCGTGCCTTCCGGCAGCGAGCCGGTCAACCTGACTCCAACGACCTCCGGGACCAGCATGTAGTACGGCTGCCCAAGCATCACAGCCTCTGCCTCGATACCACCGACACCCCATGCGAGCACGCCAAGGCCATCGACCATCGTCGTGTGGGAGTCCGTACCGATGCAGGTGTCGGGGTAGGCAACACGTCCGTGTTCGCCGTCCTGGGTCAGAACCGATGGCGACAGATATTCGAGGTTCACCTGATGGACGATGCCCGTTCCCGGGGGTACTACCCGGAAGTTATCGAAGGCCCGTTGTGCCCACCGGAGCAACAGGTAACGCTCCCGGTTTCGCTCAAATTCACGCTCGATGTTCATCGCGAGAGCGCCTTCGTTTGCGAAGTAGTCGACCTGTACCGAATGGTCGATCACGAGATCGGTACGGATGATCGGGTTGACAACCGACGGGTCACCACCTGACTCGGCGACTGTGTCACGCATTGACGCCAGGTCAACGACCGTCGGAATTCCGGTGAAGTCCTGAAGGACGACCCGTCCCGGAAGGTAAGGGATTTCTTTGGTGGGGGTAGAAGATGACGCCCAGGATGCGACCGTCTCGACGTCTGAACGGTCCGCCACTCCGCCGTCTGCCTGTCGCAACGCGTTTTCCAGAAGGATTCGGATGCTGAACGGGAGTTTGTCTACATCAACCAGACCCTGTTCTTTAAGGGCCGACAGTCGGTAGTAAATGACTTCACCGGACGGGGTCCGAAGAGTCGCCCGGGCACCGAAAGGATCGTTACCGTTCGCCATTCGCTATCCACTTTCCAACTGTCTATCTTTGGCCGTAGGCGGCTGCATCGCACGCCACCCGATATTTCGTGCCGCAACTTTACCAGCGAGAGGCCGTGTCTGGCTCAATTTGCCCGTATTTATCCGGGTCGCCCTCGCGATGAGACCAGCTACGTTGTAGCATCCCCGGGCCTCTGGCAAGTACAAATCGAATTCACACCACCTCGGAATTAACATGAGCTCAGGACAATCGCCAGAACAATCGAAGGAAACGGCATCGTTGGACCTCCTTGCTGGATTACGGGTCGTTGAACTAGGCCTCGGCCTGGCAGGGGCCGTGTGCGGTCAGTCGTTTGTCGAAGCAGGGGCAACGGTGACTCGGCTATCCGTTAACGCTGAAGACGGCAACGTCTGGCTTGCAGTTAACGACGGTAAGCAACGCACGGAAGATCTTGCCGAGTTCGAGAGATATCTCCGTGCGGCTGACCTTGTGATCGTGGACAGAACGCCCTCTGGAGCATCAGTGACCCAGGGTGTGATCGACAAAATACGGTCAGACAACTCGGGCGTATTGATCGTATCAATCACCCCATTTGGCCTGACAGGTCCAGACGCCGAATTCACCGGTGGCGATCTTGTCTCATTCCACGCCTCGGGCATGGGCCGCCTTCTCATCGGACAGGTCGAAGACCCGAAGGCCGAACCTCCTGTGAGGGCTTCCGGCGGTCAGTCAGCATTCGTGGCAGGTGCCACCGCGGCGTGCGCAGCGATGCTTGCCCTCGCCGGAGAGCGTCCCGATGGCGGTGAGTTGATCGATGTATCAACGCAGGAAGCACTGGCGTGCATGGCCGTCCGTGAACTGGCAGCGCCAGCATATGGAGAGCCGTCTCAGCCGCGCCGTCGCGATGGAGACGGAAATGGTTCGACCGTCAGCATCATTCCGGCGTCCGACGGTTTCGTTGCGATATCCCCCCGTGAAGATCGGCAGTGGCAGGCGTGGCTCGGTGTTATGGGGGACCCGGACTGGGGCGCAGAGGAGCGATTCGGCACGAAGGCCGCTCGTGCCAGGAACTGGAACGAGCTTCACCCGCTGATCGCCGAGTGGAGCGCCAGCCACCCCAAACGGTGGATCTACGAAACGGCGCAGGACGCGCACGTGCCGTCGTTTCCGATGGCGACGCCGGGCGATCTTCTCGAATCTCCACAACTCCTGCACCGTGGGTTTTTTACCGAATTCGAACACCCTACCGCCGGCACACTCCGTCGACCTGGTGTTCCCTACACGGTGCACCGATCATCGAATAGAAGATCTGCTGGGGCTTCCTATCAATCGCCCGCGATAATCCCACGCACTGGGGGGTTGTCAGGTGTCCGAGTATTGGATCTGAGTTGGGTGATCGCCGGGCCGACCTGTACCCGCTATCTGGCGGCCCTCGGGGCAGATGTCATCAAGGTCGAAACAAGCAGCCGAGCAGATCCCGGACGTGCGTCCGTATTGCACGCAATTTTGGGCAAATCCAAGCGTGCCATCACCCTGAACCTGAAACAACCGGAAGCGCTTGAGATAGCACACCGGCTGGTCGCTGAATGTGATGTGGTGGTCGAGAACTTCGCGACCGGAGTGTTGGATCGGCTCGGGCTTGGCTATGAATCTCTCAGTGAGATACGACCCGGCATCATCCTGTTATCAGCATCAGGTTTGGGGCGTACCGGGCCGGACGCGGGCCGCGTCGCATACGGAACACTTATCCAGTGCTACACCGGTTTTGCCTCACTCAATGGATACCCAGACACATCGCCTCGGGTCGGTTGGGCCTGGGCCGATCCCTTATGCGGCCTGAAGATGGCGTTCGCTATCGGAGCAGCGCTTCGGCACCGGGCCAGCACCCACGAGGGTGCGCATATCGACTTCTCGATGGTGGAGTCGTTGTTATCGACCATGCCGGGACCGTTGATCGATCACCAGTCGGGCCTGGCATCACCGGGACAGATAGGCAACGACGACCCTGAAATCTGCCCACACGGCGTCTACGCCTGCGCTGGCGACGATGAGTGGGTTGCGATTAGTACCGCGTCTCCAGGCGAATGGGAAGCGTTGTGCACCATCATTCCGGAATTGATTGCCCGGAGGTCTGACAGCCTAAAGATTCGGGTGCGGGATGCTGCACAGATTGACAGGGTAATCACCGCCTGGACCTCAACACAGACAGCAAAGAAAGCGACTCGCACGCTCCAGAGCGCCGGTGTCTCAGCAGCACCGTCGCCAGATTCCACGGAGTTGTTCTGGGACGCACATCTGCAGGAACGTGGTTTCTATGCGAATTCTACGGACATGGACGGATCAAACCGCGGGTTGCCCGGATTGCCATGGCAATGGACATCCGGAGAACGGCCTGTTCAAGCACCGGCTTCGGAGCTGGGCGCTGACACCGACGCCGTGTTGGTTGACGTGCTGGGTATGACCGATGGCGAAATCGCTGAGCTGCGGCATACGGGCGCGTTGACATAAAGGGCCGCCCAGAAATTGCCGGACAGCGCCGGTGCGAGGATCGTTCCATGCAGGGCTGGTGCCGCTATATGTCGTTAATAATGAGATTGCATTCCCGAGCAATATCGTGCCAAAGGCTCTCGAAGGTTCGGAACAGCGACCAATTGTTGATGACGCGCTACCCACGTTCCATCTATGCGGAAACAATCGAACCGCAGGAGGGGCAAGCGTCTCCCCTACGAACTTGAAGTGGACTGATTTGGTGCGCAATTCGAACGGGGCGGGCGTATTGGCTTAGGCCCCTACAACACTATGCCTTGGGCGATGGTCGTGTCCGCCAATACGCCCAGATAACTGTCCCACTCGGGTTAGTACTCCCCGGATTTGTATAGCTCTTCGAGTCGTTCTGCCTCTTCCAGTGTCGGGTCCGAGAACGCTTCTCCCTTCTTTCGGAGAGCTCCCGTGAAGTTCGCTGGACGCTTTTCGTTGAAAGCCTTTCGCCCCTCTTCCCCGTCTAACGTCGTCTGAATGAGCAACGTATTCATTAGCGTCTGCACCTGCCAAGCCGTGTCCACGGGAGCCTCTCGAAATCGGATTACGAACTCCTTCATCATGCGCACCGCCACCGGCGGCATCGACGCCAGGCGGTGTGCCATCTCATCTGCCCTATCCATCAAGTTGTCGTGTGGCACCACCTCGTTTATGAGGCCGATGCGGAGTGCCTCTTCTGCGCCGAACGGCTCGTCCATCAACAAAATTCGCATCGCGTCCGCGTAGTTCACCTGTCGGGTGAGAAGCGTCGCACCCGGACCGTTGCCGACCCAGCCCTGTGACAGCAACGCGAACTTGAATCTGGCGTGCTCGGCACAGGCAATGCGAATATCGGTCGACCCGAGCACGAGGTAGAAGCCAGCGCCTGCGGCCCACCCATTTACGGCGGCGACCACCGGTTTCCAGATCTGCGGGTAGTGGTCACCCATTCGTCCATCGACGCCCGTTGTAGCTCCATTGACGGTCCCAGAGAGAGGCCAATACGTGCGCTGCATCCGCAGTCGTTCACGTTCCTCCTCCGTGACATCCGGCCGGGGAGCAAGGTTGTGGCCTGCACAAAAGTACTTATCGCCTTCACCCGTTAGGACCGCAGCCCGGACATCACGATCTTCCCAGACCTCTTTCCATGTATCCGATAGGGCGTCCGAGCTGGCCTTGTCC
>CAUZKS010000190.1:0-4525 GCA_963580625.1 Dehalococcoidia bacterium
CCGTGGCGGCCGGAGCAGCCGTGGCGGCCGGAGCAGCCGTGGCGGCTGGAGCAGCCTCCTCCTCGTCGCTGCCACAGGCGGCAAACAGTAACGAGGTGGCTACAAGCAGAGCAGCAGCCGTTGTCATTTTTCTCAGCATCAGGCTTCCCTTTCTAAGATCATCCATTTGTTTTTGTTTCTGCAAGATTCGCTTTGTTCAGTGGCCAAACTCAGCCGATCTGAGCCAGCAGGTCGGATACATCCGGGTCCTTGTGGAAGGCCCCTCCCTTCATGATTCCGACGAGCTTCGAGGAGTCCTGGAGCACGGTGATGTCGGAGAGCGGATCGCCGTCGACGAGGAGAAGATCAGCGGTGTAGCCGCGCTCCACCTTCCCAAGTTTCTCGTCCTGCATGATCGCTCCACCATGGACGGTGGCTGCTTTGATTGCTTCCATCGGCGTGAAGCCAAGGAGCGTCACGAAGTGATCGAGGTCCCGTGCGTTGGTCCCGTGTGGGGTCCAGGCAAATCCGTAGTCACCACCCGGCAGCACCCGAATTCCCCGCTTGTGCATCTCCTTGAGGCCCTCGATGCCCGCATCTAGTTCGAGCTTGTATCCCACCGCCTCAGCGGCCTCCTGCGGGAACCCAAAGTCGCCGGCTTCATAGAGGGATGCGTAGAGCCAGTGGAGACCAGGCGCCACGAAGACCTCGTCTTTGCGTTCGGCGATCAGGTCGATGCACTCTTCGTCGGCGTAGCTCATGTGGTAGAAGATGTCGACGCCGTTGCGGGCAGCCTTTAGGCAGCTTTCCGTGCTTCGCGCGTGGGTAGCGACCCGACGACCGAGGCGACCAGCCTCTTCAACAGCGACCGCTACTTCCTCATCCGTGAGGTAGTCGTCGGTGGCCCAAGCTCGTTGGGTGATCGACTCGCCGCTCTGGATGATCTTGATGATGTCCGCACCGAGCCGAATGCCGTCGCGTACCGCTTTGCGCATCTCTTCGACGCCGCTGACCTGCGTGGAGATGCCCGGAACCAGCATTCCCGCGGGTGAACAGATCTCCCTCACCGCAGCCAGGTATCTCGGTCCCGGGATCTGCCCTGCGTTGATGGCGTCACGCGTGGCCACGTCCAGGCGCATCTTGGCGGACGCAGCGCCCACGGCCATCGTGTAGCCGGAATCGATGAGGATGCGGGCGGATTCGGCGCATACCAGTGCGTGGTCCTCGACCTCCATCGTAGCGATGGCGTCCAGGTCGCCGTTGTTCCAAGTCAGGTGCGTATGGGCGTCGCAGAGTCCGGACATCAGCGTCCGACCCTTTCCGTCGATGCTCCGGTCGTCGGTCTCGGGAAGGCCACCGCCGCGTTCAACCGCGGCGATCTCTCCATCCCGGACGAGGACATCAGCGGTGAAGGCTTCGTCCTCGTTGCCGTCGATTACCTGAACGTTTCGGAAGATCACGTTCTGTGTGCTGCTCATGGTTGCTCCTATGTGGCTCTTGGCCTTCTTCTTCTTCTTCTGGACAAGGACAGCGTCAAGACAGTCTTCTTCGGGACAAGGACAGCGTCAAGACAGGAAGTCGGCCACCAAGGCAGCTACCTCGGTGCCGGCCTCTATCACGGTCCAATGGCCGATGCCGTCGATGACCTCCAGGCGGCCGTCATCGAATCCGGCCGAGATCCGCTCTGCCTTGTCCGGTGGCGCTAGACCGTCGTCCGTGCCGGTGATCAGTAATACCGGACAGGAAATGGCTGCCTGGTCTGCGTCGACCGACGCAGCGAGTGCCTCGCATGCAGCGGCGTAGCCTTCGCTGTCTTGCCGGAGCAGGCTCTCTCGGGCGTATCCGACGATCTCCGGCCGAGATTCTTTGGTTCGCGGCCCGGTTCCTCCGTTCGCTACACCAGTTGCCACCGCTCCCATGGAATGTTCACGCACGGTGGCGGCCCTCTCGCGAAGGCCGTTCCGGCCCCCATCGGGTAGTTCGCGAATCGGTCCTAGAAGGACAAGTTTGTCGACACGGTTGGGATTTCGGGCCGCGAATTCCTGTGCGATCACGGTGCCCATCGAATGGCTCACGACGCTCGCTGAACTTGCACCCACGTGGTCGAGGACCGCACCGAGGTCCTCGACCCAGCTTGAGATGGAGAGGCTTCCGGTGAGAGGGCTGCGTCCATGACCTTCTAGGTCGAAGGCCACAACTTGGCTGCTCGATGCGAGTCGCGTTGCCACTGCGTCAAAGAACGTGCTGGTGCCGCCGAGGCCGTGCACCATCACGACCGGGTCGCCTTCACCTGAAGTCTCTAGCCACAATTCCTTGCCGTTTATTGCTGTGAGCATCGCCTTAAGCCTCGTTCTTTCTTTAGGTTTCTTCCGCCTGGGCTACTTGAAGGTGTTCTCCAGAATCCCCACATTCGCAATTTCGATTCGGACGCAGTCGCCGGACTTCAGGAAGAGCGGCGGGTCATAGCCGATACCGACGCCTGCCGGTGTTCCCGTAGCGATGACATCGCCGGGTTGAAGGGTGAACCCCTCGGAAATGACCGAGATGATCTCCGGCACGGAGAAAATCAATTCTCTGGTGTTGGCTTCCTGACGGAGTTCATCGTTCACATGGCAACTCACATGCGTGTCGGCGAGATCGACCTCATCATGTGTTACTGCCCTGGGACCCATGGGGCAGAACCCGTCCAAGGTCTTTCCGAGAAGCCACTGTCGATGCCGCTTCTGACGGTCGCGAGCGGTCACATCGTTGATCGCTGTGTAACCCCACACGAAGTCCATTGCTTCATCAACAGGTATGTCTCGTCCCTGTTTCCCGATAAGAACCGCGAGTTCCGCCTCGTAGTCGACCTGCGTCGTTACGTTCGGCAGCAGATCAATTGTCTCTCCAGAGCCAACTACGGACGAACCGAACTTGCTGAAGACAATCGGGAATTCGGGCAGTGAGATCGCCGCCGCCGAGGTATCGAAACCGCTCAGTGCAAACTCCTTGCTGTGTTCTCGATAGTTCATCCCGACACAGAGAATGTTGCGACGCGGGGACGGAATCGGTGCCAGATATAGAACGTCTTCAGCTACCACCCATTCGACCGGAGCGGGGACCTGGTCTCCGGCGTCGATGACATCTAAGACCGAACTGAAGGAAGGGTGAAGGAGTCCTAGTTGGTCTGGATCCGACTCAGCCTCTATGGCGACGCGCTGTTGCCCCTCGTAACGCGCCGTCACGAACCGCATCGTCGCTCCCTCTGACCAGTTTCAACCAATGATGACTAATTGGTTTGAAATATACTCTCAAGGTATCGGATTCGTCAATAAGAGTCAGATTCGTCAACCGGACGACGGGGAGCCCCGGGGTGCCGGAGCCGTGGTGGGTTCTCCCGACGATTCCGAGATCTCGGAGTTGAGTTAGGGCTGATCTGATCCGAGCATGATGTCTGACACATATCTCAGATGCTCCATCACTCCGGCCTCAATGGCCTTGAGATCGCGACGGATCAATGCTTGGACGATCGTTCGGTGATGACGCTCATACGCTGCTCGGCTCTCGGGACCGTACGACCTGCGCTTCAACTCTCCCCAAACCGCCGATGCACTACGTGCCTCGGTGATGCGGTCGTAGAGGTCCACGACCAGCGGGTTGTGGGTCGATTTAACGATCGCTGTGTGGAGCGCCGCGTCCAACCGCTCCCATTCATCCGAGGTCGAAGCCTTTTCAGAAGCTTCCAGGACTTCCATCACGTTGGCGAGATCAGCACGTGTCGCAGTGGATACGGCCAGTTTCGCAATGGCGGGTTCGAGTAGTGAGCGAACAACGATGACATCGCGCGGGCTGATGTCTTCGGCACCGCTGTGGGATTGAGCCAGAAAGGTGCCGCGTCCAACGGTCCGGGTGATGATCCGCTCTGCTTCGAGACGAGCGAGGCCACGGCGGAGTTGCGTCCGGCTCATCTCAAGGAGCTCTACGAGTCTCCGCTCGGGTGGGAGACGATCGCCCACTCTCAGGTTGTTCTCCGAGCAATATTTCCGTATGGCTCCGGCAGCCTTGCTTCCATCCATATGCGTACATTTGCTGTTGGTAGCGGTGTGTGCAAGTCGTCCGTGCAGTCATCCAGGGCGCCCGGGGCCTCATGCCTTGCGGCCCGTAGTGGTTTCGCCTAACTTCCTGACCAATCAGTTCAATAGTCCAGTTTGGTTGGATTCGACAGGGATGAGTATTGAGGTGGATCTGACCACGGCCAAAAAACGTGGGTGTGCGTTGCACCAGTTGGCCTGCCACGGTTTCCAATACGGGGCTGGGTGATGGAGCTCTTCACCGATTCGATCGTGATCGGGTTGACGCAGTACGCCCCCCTGATCCTCGCAGCGATGGGACTCGCCCTGATCTACCGTCTGAGCGGTCTCATCAACGTCGCCTACTCGGAGACGATCACTCTCGGTGCCTACATCGGGATGTGGATCAACACGACCTTCGGATTCGGGTTCTACGCCACTTTGCTGCCGACCGCCATAGCGTCGGGACTGGTTAGCGTCGCCACATACCTCGCGAT
>CAUZKS010000191.1:0-4524 GCA_963580625.1 Dehalococcoidia bacterium
AAAGGCTCGATAAGATTGAACATCTGCTGCGAGAGTTCAGGTGTGTAACCGTTGGCGATCCCGCCCGCGATGAACTTCTCGCTCTCCGCCGCCATCACCTCCTTGTCCTTTTTGCCCATCGCCTTCCGAAGGATGTCTGCCTCTCCAAGCGTGTATCCACCGAAGCGCTGAGCAATCAGGAGCACCTGGTCCTGGTAAACGACGATCCCATAAGTCTCTTCAAGCAGGGCCTGCAGGTCATCGTGCGGGTAGGTGATCTGTGTTCGGCCGTGTTTCGCATTGATGAAGTCGCCTATGAACTCCATCGGTCCCGGCCGATACAGGGCGATCATGGCGGCGACGTCCATCACCGACGATGGGCGCAGCTCCTTGATGTAGCGTCGCATACCGGAGCCTTCAAGCTGGAACACGCCAGCCGTCTCGCCGGAGGAGAGCAGTTTGAAGGTGGCCAGATCATCCAGTGGGATGCCCGGGAGCGTCATCGCTTCACCACGCGTCTCGGAAATGAGCTTGAGCGCACGGTCGAGGATGGTCAGGTTAGTCAGGCCCAGGAAGTCCATCTTGAGTAGGCCTAGGTCGTCGAGCGGCTTCATCGGGTACTGCGTTGTCGGGACGGCGTTCACGTCGGATCCCGTCCCACGGGCAAGCGGGACGAAGTCCGTGAGCGGCTCTTCCGTGATCATTACGCCGGCTGCGTGAGTGCTGGCATGACGGACCGTGCCCTCGATCCCCTGTGCCAGCTCAAGTAAGCGCTGCCCGTTGCCGCCGTCTGACGCGGCCTGTTGCAACTCAGGGGTCTCTTTGATCGCCTGTTCAAGCGTAATTTTGAGGGTAGTCGGGATCAGCCGTGCAAGTCGGTCTACCTCGGCCAACTCCGTCCCGAGCGCACGTCCGACGTCGCGGACAGCGGCCTTCGCTCCCAACGTCCCGAAGGTCACGATCTGTGCGACGTGGCCCTCACCGTACTTGTCCAGACAATACCGGATAACCTCCTCACGGCGGTCGTCCTGGAAGTCCATGTCGATGTCAGGCATCTCACGCCGTTCAAGGTTAAGGAACCTCTCGAATACCAGCTTTGTGGCAAGTGGGTCAATATCAGTGACACCAAGGCAGTAGAGGACGAGGCTCGCGGCGGCGCTGCCGCGCACCCCAAATACGATGTCCTCTCGATGAACGAAATTGGCGATGTCCCAGACCACGAGGAAGTAGTCCGGGAACCCGGTGCTTTCGATCACCATGAGCTCGTAATTGAGACGATCCCATACCGTCTGATTTGCGCTCGGATACCGCTGTCGCAGGCCCTCTTCGCACAGTTCCCTCACGTACTCCAGCGCTGATTCGCCGTTCGGCGTGTGATATCGGGGCAAGCGGCTCTGCGTAAAGTCGATCTCGAGCTCAGATTTTTCGGCGATCAGGCCGCTGTTTGAGATCGCCTCCGGGTGTTCTGGGAACAACGCGGCCATCTCGGCTTCTGACCGAAGGTAGAAGGTCGGGTCCTCCATCTTCATCCGATTGGTGTCCGTGACCAGCGAGTTGGTCTGGATGCAAAGCAGGATGTCGTGGAGTTCGTGGTCGGACGGGTGGGTGTAGTGGTTGTCGTTCGTGGCGACCAGCGGGGTCCCGGTCTCTTTTGCCAGATCGAACACGCCCCGGTTCATCGTGAGTTGGTCCGGGATTCTCTCGTGCCACATCACTTCCAGGTAGTAGTCGTCCCCGAACACCTGGCGGTACCAGTCCACTGTCTCCCGCGCCTTGTCCATCTGGCCACCGACGATATGCGTTCCGATCTCCCCAGACAGACAGCCCGATAGTATGACCAGACCATCGGAATGCTCCTCCAGGATTTCCCGATCCATGCGAGGCCGATAGTAGAAGCCCTCTAGCTGCGCCTTGCTGGCGAGCTTGAGGAGGTTGCCGTAGCCGACCTCGTTCTTCGCGAGCACGGTCATGTGATATGGAGAGCGGTCGGCTGGGTTACGCGTCAAACGACTGCTCTGGGCTACGTACCCCTCCATGCCGATGATCGGCTTGATCCCGACATCCTTACATGCGCGATAGAAGTCGATCGCCCCGTACATTACGCCGTGATCCGTAAGGGCAAGCGCGCTCTGTCCGAGCTCTTTGGCGCGTTGCGCCATGTCTTTGACTGAACTCAGGCCGTCGAGAAGGCTGTACTCAGAATGATTGTGGAGATGTGCGAACAAGGCGCGGTGGGACCTCTGTTTAGCCCGGGATTGGACGGCGATGCCGACCACCCTACCGTGATACTTCCTACACTGGAGTGGTACGCCTCTTTGCGGAAGTACTGGCTGTCACCGGGTGCTCGGACTATAGCCCGCGGGCGGGTACCGCGTCGAGACCCTGTATCCCCTAAATGTGGTTCAGAACGTCCGCGCTATCACCACAACTTGTGGATAACTGGATGCGCGAGACAGGTGAGATTGATCAGTGATTGACCATGCGAATTGCGATTGGAAATCAGTCGATGATTCAAAAGACTGCTATTAACAAAAAACCCCAGAAGGCTAGCAAGCCTGCGATGGGAACCGCAATGCTGACCCAGAACCACGCCTTCGCGGTCGATGAACTGGTCCCCGGGAGGCCGTCCACGTCTCGCCCTGCCTTGACGACGTAGGTCCCCATCCACTTATCGTGCCAGGTCCTGTGATCCGGGTCGGAATAAGCCGTCCAAAACCCGGCGCCGATGGCCAGAAAGCTGATTATGGACGCCAGACCTCGGGTCCACATGTGATAGAAGCCGGCCAATTCGCCGGTGTCCCTTACGACTCTTAGGCCGATAAGGCGGGCTCCAACGTCCTGTCCGCGCCGAAACAGGTACATGGTCCAGATGAAAGCGCCCAACGATACGAAAAATCCCAACACGGGAATGGCACCCGTCATGTTGACGCCGACGTTTGTGATCAGCCAGGCGCCGGTACGAGCCTTCATACCGGCGATCTCGCCGGGTACGGCAATGCCGTCGGAGGCGATCGTCATAGGTGTGTAGCCTGGCGGATCGTAGGCACGGACGTACTCACCTGTCGGATTCGGATCGACAGATTCCGCCGGTACGGCTGTGCCACATTCCCGACAGAAGCTCGCACCCGGCATTTGTCGAACGCCACAACTACTACAGAAACCCGAAACTGGAGAGCTCAATTGTTTATCGTCCTAACCGGTGTCTCTCCCGGTGTATCAGTGTCGAAGGGCAGCCTATTCCTCAAACTTCCGGATCACAACGCAGGCGTTCTGGCCACCGAAGCCAAAGCTGTTTGAGAGGACCGTGTTGACCTCGGCTTTACGGGCCACATTCGGTACGTAATCCAGATCGCAAGCCGGGTCCGGGTTCTCGTAGTTGATCGTCGGGTGGATCACGCCGTCCCTGATGGTGCGGATGGCAGCAGCTGCTTCCAGCCCACCAGATGCTCCGAGAGAGTGCCCGATCATCGACTTCGTAGAACTGATTGGCGTTTTGGCTGCATGTTCGCCGAACACCGTCTTGATCGCGCGCGTCTCGGCAGCATCGTTCACGGGTGTAGATGTGCCGTGGGCGTTTATGTAATCGACGTCCTGCGGATCGATGCCCGCATCGTTAAGCGCCATCAGCATCGCTCTGACCGCGCCCGCGCCGTCCTCAGGCGGGTGGACGAGGTGATGGGCGTCTGAGGTTACGCCCCATCCGGCGATCTCGCCGACGATGGTTGCGCCGCGATCAAGTGCGTGTTCAAGGTCTTCGAGCACCAGGATTCCGGCCCCTTCCGCCGGCACGAAACCGTCACGGTTCGCATCAAAGGGCCGGCTCGCCTTTTCCGGCGCCTCGTTGCTGCTTGTGGAGAGGGCGTGGATCGTGGAGAACCCGCCGAGTCCGATCTCACAAATTCCGGCTTCAGCTCCGCCGGCGATCATCACGTCAGCTCCGCCACGTCGGATCACCTCGGCCGCTTCACCGAGCGCCTGTGTACCGGCTGCGCAGGCCGTGATTGTCGTTCCAATGTAGCCGGTTGCGCCGTAAACCCGGCTTACGTTTGCCGCAGCCATGTTCGGCAGCATCATCGGTATGTAGTAGGGCGATATGCGAGTGCCACTGCGTTTTACCATCACCCGTGCCGCGGCTTCCGTCTCCGGGTATCCGCCGATGCCGGTGCCAAGAAGCACGCCGTGCCGCGTTCGCTGATCGTTCGAGAGGTTGTCTAGCCTGTCGAGTCCTGAAGATTCAAGGGCCTCACCCGCGGCCACAACGGCCAGCTGGGCGAAGCGAGCCATTCTTCGAGACTCTTTGCGGTCCATATACGTTGTCGGATCAAAATCCTGGACCGTCGCGCCGATGCGACACGGGTAGTCGTCGATATCTTCGAGAGGGAGAGGGGTCACCCCCGACTTCCCCGCCTTCAGGGCATCCCAGAACGTGTCCAGGTCGTGTCCGATAGCCGAAACTACGCCGACACCGGTTACTACAACCCTGCGTCTGCCGTTGCTGTCCGTCATCGTGTTAACACCGAGTCCTGATATCGAAGTTTGGATAGT